>CAZVNU010000016.1:13853-15709 GCA_964628335.1 uncultured Phycisphaeraceae bacterium | reverse complement strand
GAGCCGCCCGCCGGATTTGCGGGTGGGGACACCCGCGCTCCAACAAGCCCGTGCGTGTTGACCCGCCAGCCCTGGGAGCCGCCCAAGGATGGAAAGAAACCCTCACTGCTGGGGCCATTGCTGTTGTGGCCGTTGGTCGGCATCCCGGTGTTCTGGGGCTTGGTCGGACTGTTGTGCTGATCGGTTGCGCCTTGGTGGTGCTGGCAAAGAAGCGCAAGTTGACGGGCAACTTGTTTCATCTCTATTTGGTCGCCTACGGTTTGTTCCGCTTCGGCCATGAATTCGTGCGCGACACGCCAAGGTATCCAGGCACGGCGATCAGCCCGTACATGGGGCTGGCGCTTTGCTGCGTGGCGCTGGGGGCTTGGGGGTTTTGGCGGCGATGGGGCCGATCATGTCGTGAGGGGTGAAGCGGGAGGAAAAGTCATTCCAATGCCGCGCATCGGGATGTGGCGATCCCGGACGAATCCAATCAAACAACGCGCGCCGAACTTTCGGCGCGCGTTGCTTGATCTAGGCTTGGTTCGAACGCGGCGGGCCGCCGCGTCTACTTTTTTCACCACTTCATCTTCGCCACGCGCCCCATCGCCTCATCCACATTGGCCCGGCTGTTGAACGCCGACACGCGGAAGTAGCCTTCGCCAGCGGCGCCAAAGCCGGAGCCTGGGGTGATGACGATGTTGGCTTCCGACAGGAAACGATCGAACATTTCCCACGACTTCACGCCAGTGGGGCACTTGACCCACACATACGGCGCATTGATGCCGCCGAAGGTGGTCAGGCCCACCGCGTTCAAGCCGGCGCGAATCAGGGCGGCGTTTTCAAGGTAGAACTTGATCAGGGCCTTGACTTCGCCCTGGCCTTGCTCGGAATACACCGCCTCGGCCGCGCGCTGGATGGGGTAGGACACGCCGTTGAACTTGGTGCTCTGGCGGCGGTTCCACAGGCCGTGCAGCGCCACCTCGCTGCCGTCGGCGGCCTTGCCCTTCAAGTCCTTGGGCACCACGGTGAAGGCGCAGCGGGTGCCGGTGAAGCCGGCGACCTTGGAGAAGGAGCGGAACTCGATGGCGCAGGTGCGGGCGCCTTCGATCTCGAAGATGGAGTGCGGCACCGAAGCGTCGGTGATGAAGGCCTCGTAGGCGGCATCGAACAAAACCACGCTGCCGTTTTGGTTGGCGTAATCCACCCATGACTTCAGGTATTCGCGGGTCATCACCGAACCGGTCGGATTGCTCGGCGAGCACAGGTAAATCACATCGACTTTTCCAGTCGGCAGCGCCGGCATGAAGTCGTTGGCTTCGGTGGCGCGCAAATAGGTGATGCCGCCATATTCGCCCTGCGCATTGGCTTCGCTGGTGTTGCCGGCCATCACATTGGTGTCCACATACACCGGGTACACCGGGTCGGTGACGGCGATCTGGTTCTCGCGCACGGCGAAGATGTCCAGGATGTTGCCGCAGTCGCACTTGCTGCCGTCGGAGATGAAGATCTCGTCGGCCGAAACTTGCGCCCCGCGCGCGGCGAAATCATTGGCCGCAATCGCTTCGCGCAAAAAAGCGTAGCCCTGCTCCGGGCCGTAACCCTTGAACGAGGCGCGGTCGCCCATTTCCTCGGTGGCCTTGATGAGCGCCGTGCGGCAGGCGGCCGGCAGGGCTTCGGTCACATCGCCGATGCCCATGCGGATGATCTTGGCTTGTGGATTGGCGGCGGCGAAAGCGGTGACGCGGCGACTGATCTCGGGGAACAGGTAGCCGGCCTTGAGTTTGAGGTAGTTGTCGTTGATGCGCATGGGGTGGTGCGGAGAGGGAGGATGGGAAATGGGAAAGGGCGGGATTTTAGGGGAAAGGAGCAGGCCC
>CAZVNU010000016.1:3992-13843 GCA_964628335.1 uncultured Phycisphaeraceae bacterium | reverse complement strand
GGGTGGAGGAGTTTCCCGGCGGCGGGCGATCCTCCACCCCTTCGGGGTGGGGCCTTTCGCGCTCGATTCCAGGGGTTGCACCCCGCAGGCGCGGATTGCGCCGCGAAGCGGCGTCCGTCCCTGGCCAGGGGTGCAACCCCTGGAATCGAGCGCGAAAGGCCCCACCCCGAAGGGGTGGCGCGCATCTGGGATCGAGGTGTTTGGGATGAAGTAGACGCGGCGGGGCGCCGCGTCCAATCCAAATTTGTTGAAAACGACGCGCGCCGAATTTTCGGAACGCGTCGTTTTGTCAGGGTTCCAGCGAACGCGGCGGGCCGCCGCGTCTACTTTCCCAGTCCCGCCACTCCGGTTATCCACCGCACCGTTTGCGCCAAGCCCATTCGCCGCAAAGCAGGCCGACCAACAGCAGCAATAGCCAGGCCCGGTCCCAAATCGGGACGGCGAAGGGAGCCGTGGCGGCGTCTTTGCCGCCGCGAATCCGCTCTTGCAGGCTCGCGGCCAGATCCTTCGCATCGGTGCACACGCGTCCGCCCGACACGCGGGCCAGGGTTTCCAGGAACGCGGTGTCGGGGCGCGTGTCGCGAAGTTCTTGCGAGGCGGCGCGCACGCGCAGGGCGGTTTGCACGCGGGCCAATTCCTTGCCGCCGGGGCCAAAGACCGTGGCATCCGCGGTCAAGGTGCCGGCCTGTGCCGCCGTGGCGTTGGCGGTCCAGAGGGAGGGGGCAGAGCGGGTCATCGGCAAGCGTCGGCCGTCGCCCAAGAGCAGGGAAATCTCCGTCACATCGGCGTCCTTGAGTTCAAGCAGGCGCAGGGCGAAGTCGCAGGATTCGCCGATGTCAAGATTCAGGGTCGAGGGGCGCAACTCAGCCTTGGCGTTGCGGTCGGCGATGCGGTTGGCAGCCAGCCAACGAACGGCATTGCTCCAAAACTTGCGGTAATGGGCATTGGTCTCACCATTGGCCGTGACCGGGCCCCAAGACGCCATCATCCGGTAACCCCAGCCGCCGGCGGCATCCGAGGTGAAGCCCATGGTGCGGCCGCGCCCGTAGTCCTGGACGGCCAAAACCGGCATGCCGTCGTATTCCGGATTGCGGGCCAGGATGGTCGCCCCCGGCTTGGCACTCTTGACCAGGCAACTGCCATCCATCCGCACGCCCCGGTCGAGCTCCTTTTGGTTCTGCCGCGGATCTTTGAGCAACTGGAGCGCGGGGTGGCCATAGGCGGATGGCTCGAACGCCATCTGAAAGGTGCGCCGGCGCTCACGGGGATCATCCTGGCCGGTCATGGTGAAAGGAATGAGTTTTTCCCAGACGGTGCGCTCCCAGCCGCCGTCGCCAAAGGAAGTGTCACCGCCGATCATCAGGAAGCCGCCGCCCTTGCCGGCGACCAGTTCACGCACCCATTCGAGCTGCTCGTCGGAAAAGTTCGAGCGGGCGACATCCGAGCAGACCACCACATCGAAGGAAAGCACCTCGGCGCGCGTCGGACAGAAGCCTTCGCGCCCGTCTGAAACGCGGACGAGGACTTGCTGATCTTGGTCGGGAACGGCGTAAAGTTCCACCTCCATGCCATCCCGAATCCATGCCCGCGGCAAGAAAGTGTTGACGGGAAAGCTCCGGCGCGCCTCGCGGTCATAGGACGATTCGGGGGATCCTTCCATGTACAACACGCGGATGGCATCATGCCGGGGGACAAGCGCCATCTCCACGCGGTTGTCGTCGAGATAGGTCTCGCCGGCCAAGGCGGCCACTTCGACATGCCATGAGGTTTCAAGATCGGGCATCTCAAAGCCGGTGCGGACTTGCGCCTTGCCGTCCGTCAAGGAAAACGGGATTTCCGCCACCAGCGCATTGGCGCCGTCAAAAATGCGGGCGGTGCCGGATGGGGCATCGCTGCCCTGGCAGGCCACGCCCAAACGCAGGGCGGACTTTTCGCCGGCGCGCGCGTCGGTGTCCCATTCGCAGGATGTGATGCGCAAGTTGGGGGCTCCGGCAGCGGGCGCGTTGGCCGGAAGCACGAACACTGGCACCGATCCGCCAGCCAAAGCGCGCAGGAGTTCGTCCTTGGCGCCGGCATCGGTCATCCGCCCGTCGCTGGCCACCACGATGGCCGACGGCATCTGGCCTGCACCGAGTGTTTCAAGCAGGGCGTGGCACAGGTCCGAGCGCGTGTCGCTTGGCGCATCGCCCTTTTTCCAAGGGCGCAACTTTTCACCAAATTGAAAGGCCTCTGCGCCGCCGGGCAAGCCTGCATCCAAAACGGCGACCACCGCCGCATCGGCGGCTTGCGTGCGCGCGCCGGCCATGCTCAGGGAGCGGTCCACCAGCACTGCGGCGGCGCTGCTTGGCGCCGGGCGGGTCAGGGGCAAAATGTCGCAGGGATTGCACAGAATCACCGTCGCCAGCGCAAGCGCACCAAGGCGCAAGCCAAGCGCAATGAAGCGTTGCCGACCCGGGAGCAATGTGGCGCTGCGCAAAATGCGCCAGAGGGAGAACAGCGCAATCGCCAAGGCGATGCACAAAATCAAGGGCAATGGGAAAGGGGGCCGCATCGGGTTCATTCTCCGGGGTGGTCAAGGTCGTCGGCCAGGGCGCGCAAATAGGCTTCGGACACCGGGGCGGTGTCGCCGGGGATGGGGGCGTCTTTGGCTTGGTCAAGTTCGGCGGCCCGCAGATCACGCAACTTGCGCAGGAGATTCGCACGGATCATGGCCAACCTTTCGGCGGGAATCGAGCCTTCCCGCGCTTGGATGCCCGAGAGATATTGCCCAAGGCCGCGCACGGACGGGTCCTTGGCATCGGCCAAGGAGGCCGCCGCATCGCTGACCAGTGAACTTGGGGATTTTTCATCCGAGCCGGCTTCGCCGCCTGGGCCAGGCTGACCCTTGCTTGAACTGGGCTTGTCGCCCGTACCGGGGGCATTCCCCGGAGCGTCGCCGGGTTTGTCGCCGGGTTTGTCGCCGGGCTTGCCACCAGGCTGATCCCCGGGTTTGCCACCGGGTTGATCACCCGACTTGTCCCCTGGCTCATCACCCGCTTGATCGCCGGGCTTGTCACCCGGTTTGCTTTCGGATTTCCCAGATGCTTGTTTTTCCGCCTGAGCCAATTTCCCCAAGGCCGAAGCGATTTTTTCGCCGTCGCTGCGGCCCAATGTTTCGGCGGCGCGCCCCATGGCTTGGGCTGCCGCGCGGAGTTCCTTGGCATGCTTGGCGTCTTCCTGCTTGGAACCGGACTGCGGAATCTCTTCGACCAAGCGTTTGAGGTTTTCGCTGGCCTTGGCCTGTGCAAGGGCGGCCTTCATCGCGCTTAGGCCCTCACGCCGGGCGGCGGTCACCGCGTCGAGCTGTTGGCCCACCTCCCCCACTTTACGGGCGGCCTCTTGCCGGGATTTTTCGGCGTCGTCTGATTGGGGACCGCCCTTGGCATCGCTGCCGGCCGGATTGTTTTCCTGCTTGGCTTTTTTGTCGAGTTGATCGGCCGCCTCTTCAAGCTGTTGGCGCATCTGGTCGAGTTGCTTGGCCAAATCAAGGTCATTGGCGGCGCGAAGCATGGCGGCCAAGGTGCGGGCCTCGGTGGCTTGCGCGCGCGCTTGCGCCGCGCCATCGGTGGCGCCGGCGGCGATGGCCGCATCGGCCGCATGCCCGTGTTCTTGGAGCGCGAGGAAGCCCCGCCGAATCTGCCAGGACAGTTTCCAATCCTGCGCCGCGGCCTTGGCCAGCGTGTCGAGTGCGCCGGTCAAGCCATGATGTTCGGCGCGCTCGGCGTCTTTTGCCGCGCGACCTGCGAGCCGCCGGGCCAACGATTCCTGCCCCTGCGCGAATGTTTCAAGCGCGTCGGCCAGCGTGGGCGGCGGACCGGGCTTTTTCTCCTCTTTCTTGTCTTTGCCCTTCTTGGCCTTGCCATCCTTTTTGTCCTCCTTCTTCAAGGCCCGGACCTTGAGCAGATGGCCCAAGGCGGATTGCTGCGCGGCAACGGCCCGGTCTTTCTCGCCGGCGGCGAGGAACTTTTGCGCGGCCTCCATCTGGGCCTTGGCGGCTTCGGCCTCGACCTTGATCGGATCCTTTTTCTTGGGTCCGGGATTCTGGCTGTTCCATTCGTACTCTTCCCAGTCATAGATCGATGCCGCATCTCGCGCACCTGCCTGCGCCATGGCAACACCGGCCGCGCCGGGCAGCAGGGCGAGAAGGAGGACGACTGTCGTCGGAAGGAAAATGCGCATGGGAAGGATTTCCATCAGTGAAGTGGGGCGTCGGGGGCGGCCGGACTGGGCGGACTGGGCGCATCCGGCTCGGGGAGTTCCCCGGTTTCAAGCGCCTTGAGCACTTGCGCCTGGTCGCGGACAAGTCGCTGGATGTCGCCGGGCGCGGCAAGGGTTTTGCCGGTCACCGCCCGTTGCAGGCGGATGAGGGCGTTGATGTCGGCCTTCTCTTTTTTATCCGGGGGTGCCCCCCCGTCCTCTTTCTCATCCTCCGGTTCGGGCTGCTGCGGACCTTTCTGGTCCGGCGCACCCAACAAGGGTTGGATGTCCAATGCCACCGGGGTTGAAACCGTGCGATGGCCGGCCGCATCCTCTGCGAAAGCGAAGACCAAGACGCTGTTTTCCGCGCCAAGGCCGGCATGACGGGCCATCGGCAAGATGAGCGGGCCGGCGGCATCGGTGCTTTGCCCGGCTTCGCTGGCCAGGGGCAGCAGTGCTTCTTCAGTGGTGACGCCATCCACCATCATGCCGATGCCGGCTTTGACCAGGCCCCAGTCATCCTGGGCGCGCACGGCGCAAGGCAGCGGGGCGATTGGCGAGGCGGGCAGTTCCGCCCCTTCCGGCTTCTCAAGCACCACGGTCGGGGCCCGGTCTTCGCGGCATTCAAAAGCGACCCACGGTGAGCGGGTCGGGTCGGTGCCATCCACCGGCTCCCCGGCCTTGGCCAACTCTTCCGGACTGATGTCGAAAGCGATGCGGGCCTCGAAGCGGCCGGCTTTGGGGAAGGCTTTGCGCAGGGATGACGCTTCGATTGTTTCAATGTGCGCCCCGCCTTGGCGGCGCAATTCGATGCGCCCCTTGGTGCAACCCCCAGCCAGGCGCAATCGCCACACAAGCGCGGACTGCTCAGGAAACGCAACATCGGCGCCACTCACCGGCGTGGCGGCGCGGCCAAAAGCAGTCGGCCATTCGAGCGTGCAATGATTTTCAAGGACGAAGTTGCGCCACGAAATGGGTGGCGCCGGCTCCCACCAAGGTTGGGTCACGCGGTGCAGGCCGGTGCGGAATTCAGGGGATTGGATCGAAACGACGGCGAGCGTCGCCAAGACGGCCGCGAGCAGCGCGCATGGAGCGATCAGGCAACGCTGGCCCACGATGGGCCGCGTGTCGAGTCCAACCAGACGGACGGCGGCGCGCGCTTGCAGCAGTTCGCGGAAGTTCTGGCGCAGGGCGTCCGCTTCCGGCGGGGCTTGCAGGGTTTCCCACGCGGTGGTGAAAAGCCCGTTGCCCTTCGCGCTGGCATCGAGGGCGCGGGCGAGGACGGGCCCTCGCCAGCGCTTCCTCGCCAACAGGAAGGCGGCGACGCCCACCGCGCCGGCGCCGGCAAGCGAGATCGCCAGCACCGCCCACCGCTCTCCGGTGGACAAGGGAAAAGGGCGCACCCAAGCATCGGTGGCGGCGCTTGCGCCAAGGCAAATGCCGGCCAAGGCGCATGCAGCCAGGAGGCGCGAGACGCCGATGCGCCGGCGAAGGCGGTGCGACAGGGAAGCCAGGGAATCGGTGAAGGAAGTTGCCATGGCTTAATTCTTTTTCCAATCGGCCAGCATGAGTTCGCCCGCAAGGAGCACCAGAAGGGCCAGCAAAAGCCATGGCCAAAGTTCGTTTTCACGCGCGGCACCGGGCGGCAGATCAACCTCTGCCACTTGCGCCAAAACCGCTTGATCTGAAAGATGCAAGGCCTTGCGGAAGGCGGCTTCATCCGCCGCCTCGGGCGAGCCTTCACCGGCAGGGAAGCGCAGAATTTCATGCGTGTCGGCAAGCGGACCGAAGCCGGCGGTGTCGGTGAAGCGGCGCTCACGCACACTCCAGCCATCGTCGCGTCCGGCAGAGCCGACCACCGAAGCCACGCAGTCGCGCAGCCAAGGGGCGAAGACGCGTTGAATCACGGTGTCGCCGTCGGCGCGCAAAGGACTGCCGGCGACCACCAACACCCGGCCCTTGCCGCGGGTGAAAGCAATCATCGCCGGTGTGTTGTCCGCAAAAGACATCACCGCACGACCGCCCGCAGCCACCAAGGGGCGCAAGTCATGGCGCGCCCGCCACTGCAAGGCGGCCAATTCGCCGCGTTCCAAGCGGTAGCGCGACAGGGCCGGATCGGTGCCGTCCCACCCCGTGATGGCTTGCTCCGCCTTCTCGGCGATGCAAACGGGCGCGGCGGGCAAGAGGCCGCCCTGGGCCAGGGCGGCGCAGGTGTCGGCATCGGCGCGCGGCCCCAGGAACAGGATCGCCCCCATGCCGGACTTCACCGCAGGCAGGGCTTTTGCGAGCGCGGCGGCTTCGCCTTTGCCGCAATCCCCCAAGACGATGGCGCCAAGGCCCGGCGCCAAGATGCCGGCGACATCGGTGCTGCGCAGATCAAAGGCGCGTGCGTTGTCGACCGGCTGGGCGCCAAGCGCCTTGGCCAAATAATAGTTTTCAGCCGCAAAGCGATCGGCCACCGGCGGCGCGGCGACCACCACCGGCGCGGGGATGGCATCGTTTTGCGCAATCCACAAGCGGTCATCCTCCGGCAGCGGATCGTTGCCGATCAGGCGGACTTCGACCGTGCCGTCGACTTCGTCAAGAGCGGGAATGGCCAGATGCACCAAGCCGGAGGCCGGCGGCGCCGCGACCTTGGCCACGCAGACGCCCGCATGCCAGGCCTCGACGGAAAAATCCGCCGCAGGCGCGGTCCCGTGCACCACGACCCGGGCGACCAAATCCCCGCCGGCACCCGTGCGCCGACCCCACGCCAGCGAAGCCAGTTCGCCGTTCCAACTGGCCCCGGCGAAAGAGACGATTTCCGCCTGCGTTTTTCCAGCCCATTCGGCCATGACGCCGCGGGCGGCCGCATCAAGATCGGCGCGCTGCAAGTCGGAAAGAATGACCAGCTTTTGCGCCGCGCCGGCCGTCGCGCCCACCGTCCTCAAAGCGGCTGGCCAATCCACCCGTCCCGAAGGAACGATGTCGGCGGCTGCCTGGTCCAGTTGCGCCACCGGAATTTCGCGGCAGGTTTCGCCGCAAAGCCACACGCGCGGGTGCGGGGCAAACGCCGCGATGCGGCCGGCGCGGCGCAGTGCCAATTCAAAGCGGCGCACGCCGCCTTCGCGCGCAGCCATCGAACCTGAGGCATCGACCAGAATCAGTGTTTCCTGCACGGCTCCGCGGGCAGCCCCCCGAGGCAGCGGGCGGGCGAACAACAGCACGGCCAGCAAGACGGCCAAAATACGCAGCAGCAACAGGAACCAGCGCGAAACCTTGCGCGCGGCGGATGTCTCGGAGATCGCCTGCCGCAAAAAACGCAAAGTGCCGATCAGTTGCGGATCGAAGCGCTGCGAACGCAGCAGGTGGAGGATGACCGGAATGGCCAACAAGGCGGCGAAGCCCAGGAACGAAGCATGGACAAACGACATCAGGAACGCTTCCTTTCCCCGAGGAAATCAAGCAGGGCATCCACCAGCGGACGGTCGGTGGGGCAAAGGGTGTAGGCGATGTCTTCGGCGGCGCAGCGCGCGGCCAGGTCTTCGCGCCATCGGGTGACGATTTCGTCGTAGCGCTTGCGGGTTTCCGGCGCGGTGACCCGCAATTTTTCGCCGGTCTCAAGGTCGGTGAAGTGGAAGCGACCGTTTTCGGGCAACTTGACCTCCCACGGATCCAGCACATGGAAAACCGCGACCTCGTGCCCGCGGGCGCGCAGCGTGGCCAGCGCCCGCATGGTGCGCTCGGTGTCGTCGAAAAGGTCGCCAAAGTAAAGGACCATGCCCCGGCGGGCGCACAGGTGGATGGTTTCGTCAAGACCCAGCCCCAGGTCGGCCTGATGCTGCGGCTTGCTTTCACCCAGCGCCGCAAGAATCCGCTGGAATTGGCCGGTGGCCAAACGCGGGGGAATGTGCTCGGACACGCCGCCACGCAACAAGGTCAACCCGGCCCCGTCACGGCAGGAAATCGCCAAAAAAGCCAGTGCCGCAATGGCGCGCGCGCCCCAGGCGAACTTGGAAGCCGGACCGTGGGCGGTGCCCATCGAACCCGAGGCGTCCAGCACCAGATTGATTTCAAGATTGGTGTCGGTCCGGTACTGCTTGAGGAACATCTGGTCGGAACGCGCCCAGAGCATCCAGTTGACATGGCGCAAATCATCGCCGGGCCGGTATTCCCGGTTGGTCTCGAATTCGCTGGCCATGCCCGTGAACGGGCTGCGATGGACACCCAGGCGGGTGCCTTCGACGATGCTGCGCGCGGCCAGCTCCAAGTCCTCGATGGCGAGGAAGAGCGCGGGATCCACAAGATTGCCGGAGGGGGAGGACATGGGGAAGCGTTTCGGAAGGATGCGGGGAAGGCGGCTGCGGCGTTCGACTTACTTCATCAGCCCCTTTTCCTTGGCGCGCGCCACCAACTCGGTGGCCCGCTCGGCGGAGAGCGCCAACCTGCCGCCGTTGGCCTTCGCCTTGTCCATGATGTCCTGCGCGTCCTTGTCGCCGGCTTTGGCCAAGGTTTGCACCGCCTTGACGACGGCGCCCATGGGCGGGGGAAGGGTGTTGCCGCCCTTGGATTCCTTCGGATTGAGCAGCCCCTTCTCCTTGGCGCGCGCCACGAGCGTGTTGGCGATGGCGGGCGTGAGCGCGAACTTGCCGCCGTTGGCCATCGCCTCATCGAGCATGTCCTTCGCTTCCTGGTCGCCGGCCTGGGCCAGGGCTTGGATCGCTTGGAAAATGGTGTTTGGGTCGGGGCACACCGTGTTCGCCGCGCCGTTGCTTTTGAGGTCGATGCCCTTCTCCTTGGCGCGCGCGATGAATTTGGTCGCCATGTCGGGCGTGAGTGCCAGCCCGCCGCCGTTGGCCACCGCCCCGGCGAGCAGGTCCTTTGCGTCCTGGTCGCCGGCCTGGGCCAAGGCTTGGATCGCCTGCAGGGCGAGGACCGGATCCGGAACTTGCGCGTTCGCGCCGCTGCCGCCCTTGAGGTCTTCGGGCGTGAGCAGTCCCTTCGCCTTGGCTTTGCGGATGAACTGGGTGGATTCCGCAGGCCCCAGCGACAAGGCGCCGCCATTGCGGACGGCCTTCGCCAATTGATCCTTCGCGTCTTTGTCGCCGGCGTCCGCCAAGCGGCTCACGGCCTTGACGACAAGGCCCGTGTCGTAGTAGTGGGTGTCGGTGTCCATGGCTTCCAGCGGTTTGGACGAGGCGTAGAGCACGCCCTGCCGGCAGTCGAGGACGGCGCCCATCCGGATCAACTGGTCCATGCCCAGGATGCCGACATTGGGTTGTTCCTTGCCGTCGGCGTCCTTGGTGGTTTCGCCCACGGTCGGCGCGGGACAGCTCATGATGGGGATTTTGCCCAGCGACAACTTGCCGCCGAGCTTCATCTCGGACACGACGCCACGCTCAAGCTTCTGGAGGTTGGCGCCGGCACCGGAGGCGAAAGAGTTGCCTTTCGCGTCGCGTTCGACGCCCGCCTTTTTCATGAAATCGGCGTGGGACAGCAGCGTGATCTGCGCCCCCGTGTCCGCCAGCATCATGCAGGGCTTGCCGTTGATTTCGGTCGGAACCTGCCAGGCGAACAGTTCGTTGTTGGTGAAGGCCTTGGCCAGCGCGATGCGGTGGCTCCCCGGTGCCCCTTGG
>CAZVNU010000016.1:0-3982 GCA_964628335.1 uncultured Phycisphaeraceae bacterium | reverse complement strand
CCGTTGGCGCAGTCCACGACGCAGCCGGCCTTGGCCAGGGTGACCAAGCCCAGGATGCCCAGCATGGGCTTGCCATCGAGTTTCTCGCCATTTTGCATCGGCAAGGGCATGAACGGGTAATGGCCGGCCAACGGAAACTCAGCCTCGCCGCACCCGGCGACATGCCCGGTGATGTCGGCCTTCTGGACCCGTTGCGGCACCCCGGAAACGCCGATGCACATCTCGTTGGAGTCCTTCAATTGGACCTTCATCCGCTTGGCGACATCCAGGTTCAGGGTGGTGTTCATGGCCCCCGAGTCCACGAGGAGGAAGCCTTCGATCCCGTTGACTTCCGCCGCCAGGAGCAACAGGCCGTTCAGCTTGACCAAGGGAATTTCCTTGGCCAGCGCCTTGGCCGCATCGGCGCGGACTTCCTGGGTGGCGGCTTGCGCGGGCGCCGCATCGGCGCAAAGAGCCGTCGGCGCAAAGACGACGAGGCTGGCGAGCAGGCAGAGGCTGGCGAAAGGTTTGTGCGACATGACGGTGTCGTGAGGAATGGAAAATGGGAATCAACACCTGAAGTGATGAGCCGGCGACCGCTTGGCGCGCGTCGTCAGGAGGCCTGGGCCACGATCTTGCGGACGATGGCGTCGGCATCCACGCCGTCGGCGCGGGCGCGGAAATTCAGCACCAGGCGGTGGCGCAGGACCGGCAGCGCAAGTGCCAGCACATCTTCGCGCGCCACATGGGCGCGGCCGGCGCAAAGCGCGCGGGCCTTGGCACCCAAGATCAGGCTCTGGCCGGCGCGGGTCGAGCCGCCGTAGGAGGCGTACTTCTTGACTTCCTCAAGCGAGGTGGTGTCGGGGCGGGTTTGGCGGACCAGTGCCACGGCCAAATCCACGATCTCGTCGGTGACCGGCACGGCGCGCACCAAGCGGCGCATCCCAAGCAATTCTTCGGCGTCCTTGATGACGGGGGTGATGACTTCGCCGTCCTTGGCGGTGGTGCCTTTGAGGATGGCGGTTTCGGTCTTGGCGTCGGGGTAGCCCAGACGCACGCAGAACATGAAGCGGTCCAATTGCGCTTCGGGCAACGCGTAGGTCCCTTCCATCTCCAACGGGTTCTGGGTGGCCAGCACCATGAAGGGCTCGCTGATCGGATAGGTTTCGCGGCCGACCGAGACTTCGTGCTCCTGCATGGCCTGGAGCAGCGCGGCCTGGGTCTTGGGCGGCGTGCGGTTGATTTCGTCGGCCAACAGGATGTTGGTGAAGATCGGCCCGCGCAGGAACACCCGGCTGCGGCGGCCGGTCTCGGTGTCCTCCTCGATCATGTCGGTGCCGGTGATGTCCGAGGGCATGAGGTCGGGCGTGAACTGGACGCGGCGGAAATCCAGAGCCAAAACCTTGGACACGGTGGTCGCCAATTTGGTCTTGCCCAAGCCCGGCAGCCCCAGCAGCAGCGCATGGCCGCCACATAAAAGGGAGATCAGGGAGAGTTCCACCGCCTCGGCGCAACCATAGATCGCCTTGCCGACCTCCCGGTGGTAATTGGTGTGAATCTGGCGGAGGCGGGCGATCCTGGCTTCGAGAGCGTCGGGGGTGGACATGGGGGAGGGGCGAGAGAAAGGAGATAAAGACCATGGCAGGGGCAACGACAGCCCAACAAGTCTATACCGGGCCGGGGCGCTTATTTTTTCATTGTGTTCAAAAAACAAGCCTGGCAGGAAAAAAGGCGTGGGTGACATGGCTGGCACCTACTTCCCAATCTCCCCCTTCACCGCCTCCAACACCTTGGTGATCACATCCGGCGACAACCCGCGCCGCGCCAGCGCGCCATACAACCGGCGCTTGCGCGCCAAGGGCTCCAAACGCGCCATGCCCCGCAGGCGTGAATGGGCAAAGGCGACGGCTTTTTCTTCCGCTTTCGCCTTGGCTTCTTCCGGCGCCTCCGAACCCACCGCCTGACGCACCACCGCCTCGGCCATGTCATTGGGGATCTTCTTGCGGCGCAGTTTGAACAGCAGCAGGCGGGCGCCGGTGGGTTTGCCCAACAGTTCGGCGCGCACCAGGGCCTCGGCCAATTGCCGGTCATTGAGCAGGCCCATTTTTTCCAATTTATCCAGCGTGGCCAGCACCACTTCGGGCGCGGCTTGGGCCTTTTGCAGGCGCTCGCCCAAGGCCGCCCGCGACATCGGGCGGTAATTGAGGATGTTCAGCGACTTGGTCAACGCGCGGGCGGGGGTCATGATAAAAACCTAAGCGGCAAAGCCGCTGTTCCCTATCACGAGCCCTGAGCGCAAGCTCAGGGGTGCTGGGATCGGGCAAAATGTTCCCCTGAGCTTGCGCTCAGGGCTCGTACGAAACAGTTCAACCTTGGGCCAAATGCCAAGCGCTCAAGTCGGCCGCCAGCTGGGCGCCCTTGGCGGCGGCTTCCATGGCTTCGGATTCCACCCGGTCCTTGGTCGAGGGATTGGCCCGCACCCAGGCTTGAATGGTCCAATCCAAGCGGTCGCGCCACTGGGTGATGCTGCGGGCGATGGCTTTGGCCTCTTCGGCGGCTTGGCCTTCCAATTTCTGGTTGCGCAATTCGGTTTTCCATTTTTCCACCAGCACATAAAAAGCCGGCCAGTGGCCGCCGCGATCCTTGGCCAGTGGCTTTTCCATCAAAGGGCCGCTCAGATACAGGGCCAACTGGTCGGCCAAAATGCCCTCGGCCAAAGCCATGGCTTCCAACGGAAAGCCTGATGCCAGCGCCTTTTCCAACTGCGCCCAAGCTTGGGCATAGGTGGGTTGCTTGATCCCCACCGCCGATTTGGGCGCAAAAGGCTGTTTGGCCGGCACCACTTTGGCCTTGGGCGTGACTTTGGAAGTGCCGGTTTTGCTGACGACGGTGCGGGCCATGGGGTGCCTTTGGGCGAAATGGTGGGAAAGCGGGGTTACAGGGCCATCATAGCGGGGAAGGGGCGCGGAACCTGCAGAACGCCGGCGCCATCCAGGGTTGGCGGGTGATGGAGCGCGGGTGGGGACACCCGCGCTCCAACAAGCCCGTGCGCTGTTGACCCGCCAGCCCTCCGGCAAGGAACCCCGACCGTCAGGGAGGGGACGGATAACCTTCGAAACAACGCTCAGCGTCCCCTCCCTGACGGTCGGGGTTCCTTGTAGGCGGACTCACCCCATCCGCTTGGCACCCACCACGGTGGCCTGGCCGGTGGGATCGCAGGCCAGGGCATGGGCCAGGGGCTCTTTGCCATGCACCAGCCAACTGGCCAGGGCCCCCGCCGGGCCAAGGGCAAAGGCCGGCCCCAGGGTCGTCTGGCGCAAGTCATGGCCGCTGCGGCCGGCCAGCAGGTATTCCAACTGCGTGATGCGCGGGCTCATCGGGGAGCCAAGTAGGGGGCCGGCAACCGGGGTCTGTTCAAGGGCGGCCAGCAGGGCGGGCAGCAACGAGGAGCCACTGTTGGCGGCGCCGGGCAGCAGTTGCGCTTTGGGGGTGGCGCCGCGTCGATGCGCCGACTGCGCCGATTCCAAGATGAAGGTGACGGCGCCTTCGGTCGAAGGCCCTTCCGTCGCCAGCGCTCGGGCATGGGTCCAGGCGGCATCGGTCAGGGGGTGATGTTCCTCCCCCACGCAGACCACGGCGCGTTCCCATTCGCCGCAGGCGACGCGCAAGGCCGCCAGGCGCAGTGCATCAAGGCCGCAGGTCAGGGTGCCCACCAAGGTTTGGCAGGGGCCGGTCAGGCCAAAGGTCATCGACAGGTGCGCCGCGGCCGCATTGGGCACGCCTTCGGCGAACAGCATGGGATTGGCGGCCATCAGGCCCTCGTCCACGATTTGCTTGTAGTAGTCGATGCAGTAACTGCCCGAGCCGCTGGTGGAACCCAGCAGGCCGGCGCAGCGCGGGCCGAAGGGGGTGTCGTCGGCCGCCACCCCCGCGTCTTGCAACGCGGCCTGGGTGGCGGCCAGGCACAGGCGCACATAGGGGCTCAGGCGGCGGGTTTTGCGGG
>CAZVNU010000015.1:11089-16114 GCA_964628335.1 uncultured Phycisphaeraceae bacterium | reverse complement strand
CGACGGCTACCCACTGAAATCCCGGAAGAGCCTATTTTAGTTTGAAGATGGGCTCAGGCTGAGCCGGCGCCGGCTTGGCAGGCGCGGGCTCCGGCGCAGGCTCCGGTTCCGCTTGCGGTGCGGGCTGTGCCGCCGGCGCGGGGGTTGGCGCCACCGGCTTGGCATGCGCCTTCAAATGCCCATGCTTGTAGAGATAGGCCGCGCATTCGTAATAAGCCCGGGCATCCCGCGATGCGTCCTGGGTGGCGGCGGCGTTGACCGCCGTGCCCCGCAAAATCAACTCGCCGCTGGCGCGGTCGCAGGCGAAATGCTTGTCGGTCTTGACCGGCATCATCACGGCCAGGTCCTGCTCGCGCAAATAGCCGACCTTCTGGTAATTGCTGATGAAGGCGCGCGGAGCCAGCCCGGCCTGGTCGCGCAGCACATCGCGGCCCATGAATTTGCTCTCATAGGTGAAATTGAGCAGGCCAAGCAAGGTGGGCGCGTAATCAATCTGGCTGCACAGGGTCTGCACCTGCCTGGGGGCGATGTGGGCCGGGCAGTAGATGATCATGGGAATTTCATATTTTTTGACTTCCAGCTCCTGCTTGCCGGCCACCTTCATGTCGTGGTCGGCCACGATCACGAACACGGTGTCCTTGAACCACGGCTTGGTTTTGGCCTGTTCAATCAAGCGGCCGATGGCGTAATCGGTGTATTTCACCCCGCCGCAGATGCGGTCAAAATCGCTGGCCGCCGCCGGCGGGATGTCGATGCGTCCGGTCGGCCAGGTGAAGGGCCGGTGGTTGCTGGTGGTCATCACGAAGTGGTAGAAGGGCTGGCCCTTGGCATGGGCCCGGTCGGCCTCAAGCAGCGTCCACTCAAACAGGCCCTCGTCGCACACCCCCCAGGCGTTGGCATAGGTGGCGTCGTCGTTCTCCGACGGCACGAAGCCTTCCTCTTTCTTCACCTTCAGGTCCACGATGCGGGCCCCGTTGTTCTTGAAGAAGTAATTCATGTTGTCGAAATAGCCGTAGCCGCCGTACAGGAACACGCTGTCGTAGCCCTTGTCGGCAAACAACCCTGGCAGCGAAAACAGGCCTTCGTTGCCGGCCCGGCGCAGAATGGATTGGCCGGGCGTGGGTGGGACGGACAACGCCAAAGCCTCCATCCCGCGCACGGTGCGGGTACCGCCGGCATACAGGTGGGCAAAGGTCATGCCTTCCTCACCCAAGCGGTCCATGTGCGGCGTCAGTTTCTTGTCGGCAAACGGGCCCGAGCCATAAGTGCCCATGAATTCCCTGGACAGACTCTCCACCGTGATTTGGATCACATTGAGTCTTTTCTCCGCGCCGTCGCCTTTGATCAGGCGGGTGATGTCGGTCGGATTGTCGGAAACAAACACCGCGTTGTCCTGTGCCAGCAGTTGGCGCAAGTGCAGCAGGCTCTCGGTGGGCGGCTGGTTGGCCGCCTGTTTGGGATCAAAGGTGGGATAGAACTGGTTCCAATCCAATTCATTGGCGAAATACGCCGCCGCAAAGGCATAGGCGCCATTCTTCGACAACTCACGGTTGTAGGCGTTTTTGAAGGGCGGGGTGACCTCCTCCATGTGGCGCAAACCGGCCGGCAACTTTTCATAAAAAGGCGCATTGGGGTCGGTGCGGGCCATGTCTTGGCCGCCCAGCAAATGGGCATGGGTCAGGGCTGCCGTCGGCACCAGCAGGCAGGCCGCCAAACCGAACAGGCGCTCACCCGGGCCGCCTTTGGAATCCTGCAACCAGGCTTTGACCACGCCCAAACGCAGCCAAAACAAATACAGCGCCAAAGCGGCCAACAAGATGCCGCCCAAGATCCAGCCCACCGGATAGGACTGCACGATGCTGTCAATCACTTCGCGACCGTACACCAGATAGTCCACCGAGATGAAGTTGAAGCGGCAGTCGAATTCCTCCCAGAACAGGATTTCGGCGGCTTCGCCAAACAGCACGCACACCAGTGAAAACACCAGAAAACCGTGGATGGCCAGCCGCCCCGCGCGCGATTCAAACAGCGACTGCGGCATGACGGCCAGCAACAGCGCCAGCGGGATGCAAAAAAACAGCGCCATCAGCAGGTCAAAACCGAAGCCGATGGGAAAGGCCGCAAGCAAGGTGAAATCCCAGGCAAACGCGCTGACCTCCGGATTGTGGGCCGCCCGCCAGGTCTGGAAGCCGATCAGCACCAGCCGCACCAAGGCGCAAATGGCGGCATACGAGAGGCAGTACAGCAACACACCGGCGTGACGGAAAGCGAACAGTTTCATGAGGGGGATTTTAGCCGCCTCACTCCCCCGGCATCGGGCGCAACTTGCGCCCGCGACGGCGGCTTGGGCGGCGCAGCAGGAGAAAGGCCCCGCCCAGCGCCAACAGGGAAAAACTCGCCGGCTCGGGCACCAGGTAATAGGTCAGACCTCCGTCCCAAGTGACCACCGATTGGCCACGCGCTTTGGCTTCATCGGAGAGCTCAAAATTCGGCGCAGTGCCGCCGTTGGCGATATTGGTCTCGAAAATCTTGATGTAATAATGCGAGCCGGCAGCGGGCAGTTCGCCGGGGTTCAACTCGTTGATGGTGAAGGTGGCATTGGACAAATCCAAGGCCCCGATGCCGGTGAGGGTGAGTAAGTCGCCGCTTTCATCACCCAACGCACCGGTGCCGTAATCCACATCCACCTGATAGGTGCCGTGGAGGTTGACATTGGCGGCGCCGGCGATGGTCAACTGGCTGACCGTGCCCAACTGACCCGCAGTGATGGTGGAGCCGTTGTCCACCTGCACCGTGCCGGTCTGGGTGATGGTGCCATTGGTGCCGCCCAGCACGCCGCCGCTGGTGATAAGCAGAGTGCCGGTGGTGTCCAGCGTGCTGTTGACGCGCAAGGTGGCGCTGTTTTGCACGGTGGTGTTGCCGGTGTAGGAACTGGGGGCGTCGATGTCCACCACCGTGCCGGGGCCGCTATAAACCACATCGGAATCCGGCACACCAGGGGTGGCCCACAGGCCAAGGGGGCCGCTGATGATGGTGTGGCCGCCGCCGTTGAAGGTGACGGTGGTGCCAGTCTTGTCAATGCCGCCGGTGAGGGTGAGGGTGCCGCCGCCATTGTTGATGGTGGCGTTGCTGGCGATCACAATGGCGCCGGCATAGGAACTGGTCCCGGTGCTAGCCAACGCCCCTGCCCCACTGGTGGTGCCATCGCCATGGAGGTTCAAGGTTGCTGTGCCGGTGTAAGCCACGTCATTGAGGCGCAGCGTGCCGCCGTTCACGGTGGTGTCGCCACTGCCCAAGGCACTGTCGGCATTGACCTCAATCACGCCTTGGTTGAGCGTGGTGCCGCCGGAATACCCGTTGGCAGCGTTCAAAACCAAGGCCCCAGCCCCGGTTTTGGTCAAAGCCACCGCGCCACCGCCATTGTCGGCGATGGTCGCATTGACGGTGGTGGTGTTGGCACTGTTAAAGGCCAAGGTGCCCGCCGTATTGGGCGCACCACCCGCCGTCAGCGTGCCACCTTGCGCCACCGAAACCCCCAGCGTCAGATCGCCCCCCGCCGCCGACACCACCGCCCCGGCCACCCCAAGGCGAAGGATATTGCCCGCATTGACGCCGCTGTTGGTGATGTCCACCGTGGTATTGCCCCCGTTGTAGGCATTGAGCAAAGTCTTGAAGTCGGTGGTGCCGGCTGCGCTCAAGCCCACAAAGCCGCTCCCAGTTGCGCCACTGCCCACGCCGCCCGAACTGATCAAACGCACATCCACGCCGGAGCTGCTGGGGATGGTGGCATTGCCGGCATAATCCACCGCAGTGGCCAGCACCGAACCCAACACCAGATAGCCGGAAGCGTCGGTGTTCACCAGGTTGGTGCCGCCATTGGCTGTCACCGCACCGGAGAGCAGCGAGGTTTGGCTCAGATTGCCAGAGGCCCGAATCCAACTGGCCGCCGCCGCAATATCGGACACATCCAAGGCCGCCCCGCCGCCGGAGGAACTCAAGGTTCCCAAGTTCACCACGCCGGAAGTCCAGCCCACCCCACGGGTCAGGGAACTGCTGGTGCCGCTGGTCAGGTTGGTGGTGGTGAAGGTTTGGCTGTTGGCCCCCAAATTGTCAAAGCGCACTTCGCCGCCAGCGAGTTCCAAGGCGTTGCCGGAGGCAATGATGTTGGAACCGGCGGTGTAGTCGAGGGCGAGGGTGCCGGAAGAGACGGTGGTCAGGCCGGTGTAGGTGTTTTGGCCGGCCAGCACCACCGTGCCCACCCCCGTCTTGTCAAGCGCAACCGACGCACTTGCGCCATCGCCGATCACCGTGTTCACCGTCAACAGATTGCTGGCATGTTGATTGTCCAACACCAAAGTCGATGCCCCGCCGGTGCCGGCCGTCAGCAAACCATTGTTCACCACCGAGCCAAGCGTCAATGCGCCACCCGTTGCCCCCATGGATACCGTGCCGGTGGCCCCGGCGGAATTGCCCAAGGTCAAGGTGTTGCCATTCATGGCCACGATGGACGCCCCATTGGTCGCCCCCATGGTCAAGCCGGCCAGCGTCGTGGAAGTCGCCAGCGACACATTGCCGCTGGTGGCGTTGGGGTTGGAAATGAGCACGGTGTCGCCAGTGCCCATCAGCGGCGTTTGCGCCGTCAGGCCGGTGTTGGCGTTGCTGATCACGCCACCCAGGTAGGCGACATGGATGGGGCCGGTGTAGTTGAGGTCGTAGGCGGCGCGGTAGGCTTCGGTGTTGGAGTTGCGGGTGCCATCGCCGGCGACATAGATGGTGTTGCCAACTCGGGTGGCCTTGGAGGCATTGGTCATGGTCCAGCCCGTCAACTCCACACCTTGGGCAGCCAGCACACCTTGCAAAGCGCGCATGCCGGTGGTGGCATCCCACACAAAGGCGCGCTGGCCAAGACTGCTACCGCTATATCCCACCACCACGGCACCATCACTGCTCAGGGCATTGGCATCACTACCAGTCCCGCCCAAAGTGCCCAAGTCCGTCATCACCCCACCGCTCCAGCGGTAGGCA
>CAZVNU010000015.1:0-10989 GCA_964628335.1 uncultured Phycisphaeraceae bacterium | reverse complement strand
CCGCCCAAAGTGCCCAAGTCTGTCATCACCCCACCGCTCCAGCGGTAGGCATGGGCGGCACTATCTCCCGTGATAGCGGCCAGTCCCACCACCACGGCACCATCACTGCTCAGGGCATTGACATAACTATCAGTCCCGCCCAAAGTGCCCAAGTCTGTCATCACCCCACCGCTCCAGCGGTAGGCATGGGCGGCACTATCTCCCGTGATACCGGCATATCCTGCCACCACAGCACCATCACTGCTCAGGTCTCTGACATAACCGTAAGTCCCGCCCAAAGTGCCCAACCCCACAATATCCGCCGCCCCCGCCGGCAAGGCGCAAACGGTGGTGACATACGAAACGGTCAACGCGGCGAGCAGGCGGGAAGTGGTGGTTTTCATGGGGCAAAGAAAAAGAGGGAGAGAGAAAGAAAAATGGGTTCAGCCGAGAAGTGCTTGTTATTGCTTTTTCAAGCGCAACACCGCGCAGCCGGGATGGGCGGGATCCTCCCACCCTTCCGGCACCGGCCAAGCACCTTCCCTGCCCCGGATCATTTCTTTGCCGCCATAGTCGGGATGCTCCCAGCTCCAGACGGGGTTCCAGTCCGCCACACGCAGGGTAGCTTTGCCGGCGGCGTCGGTGACCGCGGACACTGGATCGGGCGCGTTGATCGGCGGCACGGCGGTGGGATGCCAAACGCCCACCTTGCAGCCGGCGACCGGAGCACCGGTTTGCGCGTCCTGGACCAACACCGGGATGGTGTGGGTGGTGTAGGAGATGCAGGCGGGGAGGAGGAAGGTGGGCAGAAGAATGAAAGGGAGGAGGCGCTTGGAGTTCATTGGGGGTTGGGTGAGGTTCTTGAAATGAAGTTTGGGGATTGGCCTACCTCCACTCTCCCTCATCAACCCTAAAACCCAATACCAAAGCCCCTCATTTCCCCGCCATGTCGTCCATCAGCACCAACGCCATCGCCTGCGCGATTTCATCCGAGTCGTAGGCAGCCCAGGATTGCGGCATCTGATTCTTCCCGAAGGCGTCGCTCAGAGTTGTTTGGCCCAGAATCCGGGCATCCTTCAGCCGGATGGCGGTCGCCGTGAAATCCGGCATCAGCATGTCCCGTTCGCCGCTGGATTGGACGAAGGTGACGCGGCGGTTCGACGCCAACACCTCGATGACCACATCCGCGATCTTGGAAACAACTTCCCGATCCTTGGCTGCGACATCCGTGGAACCCGCGATGCCCGCCAAGGGGCGGTCCCCCAACATGGATACGGCGACCCCTTGGTCCACCAGCGCCGCGCCGCCGGCGCGCAACTGGCGGCCGAAACGGGCCTCGGCGTTGCGCATGGTGTTGCGGTCCGCGATGGACACCTCGCGGATGCCCGCATTGCCGAACTCGTTGGTCTTGATCACGCGGTTGGGCGTGCTCACGGATTCCTGCTTGGAACTTCCGTCCGCGGACTTCTCCTGCACGGTCTTGCTGTCGGTCGGCACCACCCCCCAATAATGGGATTTGTCCACATGCTCCGCATGGCCGACCAGGTGCCAACCTGACTTCTGGTCCACCAGGTCGCGGTTGACATACAGCAGCACGCGCACCGGCTTGTCGCCGCCGTACTTGGCGCGGAAGGCGGCAAGTATTTTCTCGCGCTGAGCTTCGGCGATCAGGGGTTCGTGGGTCGGCGTTCCGACACCAGATGCCCATATTCTTTGCGGATCATCCTTCTTGCCTCCCGCCTCTCCCTGAAGCGCACCCGCAACATCTGGATGGGATGCTGACCTGGAAACAGGCACTTCGGAGACAGAACCCGCGCAAGCGGCCAACACCAAAGAGGACAACGCAACAATCATGGCTTTATTCATAAGTTCAACGCACCTTTCGCACACGGATGGTGTAAGTCTCGGCTTGGGTATTCATGGCCGTAAAATGTTTGTCTGCCGTCTGGCCACCGCCCAAGGAAACGATTTGAAACGGAACCTCATCTCCAGTGGAAAACCCTTGGGCGTCCTTGAACACGCAACCAACTTGGATGTTGACGGCATACTCTTCGGTGTTTGCGATGTGGGCCACCACCTCCAGCCGACCCGAAGGGTCGAAACGCTCCTCCAAGCCCGTGCAGGTGATGGAACCCTGAGACTCCTTGTCCAACAAAATGAATTTGTCCGCCAAGGTCGCCCGATGGGATTCGGAGGCCAGAGGCTTGTAAGGGCCTTGCGCGCAGGCGGAGAGAATGCATGCGCCTATCAGAAACGGAAGGAAAACCGGTTTATTCATGGGAGACCCTTGTGAAAAGAGGACGGAACCTGTTGGATGCAGACGGGGATTTCGATGGAAAATGAACCGGCATTGGATCGTCGGAGGGAATCACGGCATTTGTTCCATCATCTTAATGAACTCGTCCATTGCCTTGCCGCCCCCGCCTTCAATGCGCTCCGCGATACGGCCGGTGGATTTTCGAAGCCATTTCAAGCCGGATGCCTTGTCTTTGGCGGCATCCTGGGATGTGCACAAGGCGACACCCAGTTTGAACTGCAAATTCGCATCGCCCAGTTCCGCCGCTTGGCGGAGTTGGGCGACGGCCTTCCGCTCCCATTTATCCGCTTCGACAGGATCCTTGGGAACCCCCATTCCCAATCTCAAATTCATGCTCAACATCAATTGGGCATCTTCAAGCCCTTGTTCAGCGGACTTTCTGAACAGCGCCAGAGCCTCTGCCCTGTTGACGGCAACCCCTTGGCCCGACATGAGACAGCAGGCATATATAAATTGCCCCTGGGCATTCCCCTGCTCGGCCCACTTGTGGCTTGCTTTGGCATGTTTCGTCATGTCCCTCTGCATCAACTGCGTCATGTTCATGCCGAAACTAAGCGACATGATTTTCGCCTCGATATCGCCTTGATCCACTGCCTTGCGAAGCCAAGATTCAGCCTCTTCTTTGTTTTTTTGGACATCTCCTTCGCCGAACCAGAATAGCAGATCAACCAGCGCCAACTGCCCTGGAACATAGCCTTGTTCCGCGGATTTCCGGAACCACCGTTCCGCCGCCGCATGGTCTTGCGCCATCCCCACACCCAATTCATGGCACTCACCCATCAGATATTGCGCCTCTGAGCTCCCCTGATCGGCGCGTTTCTCCCATTGTTTGACGAAGCTGGCCATGGCGTCCATCTCTGTTTTCCGCGATCCCACCGAGCACCCGCGCCTGATTTCCGCCACTTGACGCGCCAACTCCTCCTTGCCAATCAACCCATCGGCGGGCGCCTTCTCATCCGTTGCCGGAGATGCCACGGGCTTACGCCCCAGAGCAAGCGACGGAAGCAGCATCTTGACCCCGCCTTCGGAACTCTGGAGCAGAAACATTTGATCCCGGGCTCCTGCCGGGATCGCTATCTGGAAACTGGATCCCTCCACGGTAATTTCATGCGTGCCAGGCCCCACCTGGCATGTATAGATGGCCACCTTTCCAGGCAGGGATCCCCATTGACGGATATCGGCCTCCGGATTAGCCTGGCTCATTGTTGAAAAATTCTCCTTCAGCCATGCCTTGCCTTCATTCGAGTAAGCCATCCCGCTTTGGTTGCGATAAATGGCCTGCTCGGCAATGTCCTCGACGACGACCATCGACGCCTTGATCCGGCCATCCACCAACACATGATCAGCAACCACGACAGCGGCCAGTTCACCAGGAACAATGCGCATGATTTCATTGTGTTTTCCCTCATGCTTTTTTTGGGGACCCCGGCCACTTTCCACGACGAGCAAAACATTGTCCTTCCGGGATGGCTTTGGCAATTTGAGATCAGCCATGTCCTGGGATGCGCGCCAGGCCACTTCCGAATCTTCGCCCATCTTTTCCAGAGCCAAGGCTTCCAGCCATTTGGCCGCAGCCCAATTGCCATGCTTGACGCCGGCACCGGCATCCATATCGGTGAAATTCACCGTCTTGAAGCAGGCAACGGCATTGTCCAATTCCCCGTTCATCCAATAAAAAAGACCGCTGTAGAAATGCACCATGCACCGTTCGTAGTGCTCGCCAATGAACGGCTTTTCATTCTCCGCGTGGCGCCAGTCTTTCGCCTTGGCGGCATCCTTGTTTCCCGCAATGATGCCGCTGATTTTTTTCCGGGCGGAATCCAGGTTGGCTTTGGCCAATGGAATATCCCCCGCGCGCAAAGCCGCC
This sequence comes from uncultured Phycisphaeraceae bacterium, assembly GCA_964628335.1. Lineage (GTDB taxonomy): Bacteria > Planctomycetota > Phycisphaerae > Phycisphaerales > Phycisphaeraceae > CANIYR01. The sequence goes on along the minus strand of CAZVNU010000015.1, from coordinate 6,826 downwards.
GTGAACAGGCGGCATTCCCACATCACGACATCCCGCGGATCAGACAATGCCAGTTCAGCCCTGTTGTCCACCAGCGGATCGCCCGTGAGGCGCGCGTGGGAGATGGCCCTGGAACGGGGTTGCCCACTTCCTCTCTTCGAACCATCTTCCCCGCAGGCCGTTACGCCCAAGAAGGACCCCATACTTCCCATGCTTGGATTGGACCCCAAAGACGCCAAAAACGATGCCGTATGTGAACCCGGCGTAGCGCAGGCGCCAGACGCCAAGCAGAGCGCCACCAAAACAAGCCTTGTCGTTGTGCAACCAATGAACATGCGAACCTGCCTTTAAAAAGGATCTGTATGAATAATTTCCATGCCATCGACGCCGCCCGATATCAGCGGTATGCGGGATCCAAACGCCCCTGCTTCTTGATGTGCGCCTTGTCCGCGAAAACAACTTCACTGGTTTTGGCATCAATCAATTGAAAATAGAAAAACACCGCATCGCTCACCGCTCCCGTCGCATCACCGTGAGACTCCCCGCGCAACTTGCCCGTCAAGAAGTAATCGGCTCCCTTGAATTGAACTTGATGGGGATCTCCGGCCGCCTGCACCGCGCCGCTCTTGGCAAGATTCCGCTCATTTTCAAGGGTCACCATGCGGTCGCGGGCTAGAAAAATGAACTTACCACCGGAATTCTGCGTCAAATTAGTCTGCATTTCGTCCAGAAAGATGTCCTTGTCCACAGGAAACCGTGTGAGGTTCTTCACCGGATCCAGGGCGATGCGCGGCTTGAATGGCGCATTCATCAGCGCTGGGCAAGCCATGAGTTTGCGACTAACCTGATCTGAAATAAACACCATATCCTGAGACTCGATACCGGTGCTGACCACGCTGCCGCGGTCATCGGCATTCATTTGTTTCACTGCCATTCCGTCAGCCCCGGGGAGGCGTGGTTGACGACAGGCGGCAAGAGGCAGGCAGAGCGCGCCAACGAAAGCCAGACAAAGATGGGTGCAGTCAGATAAACGCATGTGTTTCCTTGAAAGAACAAGAGAGATCAGAAAAATAAAAGGAGGAAAACCTAAAACACCAACCGCAACCCACCGCCCACCACCGTCCGATGGTTCTCACCGGACGAGGTAAAGCGCCCATCCGGATTCGTCCACCAGGTGCTGACATCCAGGAACAATTCATTCCTTCCCGGGCCACCCGGCATGCGGAAGGCCAATTCGCAGCCGGCGCGGACCAAGCCCCAATCGACACCCTTCAAGCCGGTCTGGTTTTCGTAGTAGCCGTCGGGCGTCCCCGAAACGGCGACTGCCGGGCGGATGCTCCACATTGAATTCAATTCCCACTCAAGCCATGCGCCCAGTTCGGCGTAGGTGGCCCCGCCGCCGGGGGCGTCCCAGTCATGGGCCACGATCAGCCACGGAATGACATTCGGGTGCCGCCATCCCTTGTCCTTTTTTTCCGCCCTGTACTCATAACTCAGTTCCGCCCGCACCTCCTGACTGGTGCCGAGCGACGCCCCCGAGGGAGAGCCCGGAAGCGCCGTCCGCAGCGCTTCGCCCGGCGACCAGCGGCTGTAGCCGATTTCGAGTTCCCATTGATGGTGGGATTCCTTGGGATCGCGAACCCCGTCTTTCCCGCAGGAATCATGGAGAAGAAACCGCACCCCCACATCCTCTGAATTGCTGAGCATCGTGAATTTGGAGACGCGGCCGTCGGAACTCCACCCGCTTTCAGCGGAACCCAGGGAATTTTGGAGAAGGCCGCGGAAATACAGTTGGCTGCTTACCCCCAACCCCAACTCGCGCACGGGCATGAGCACTTGAAGAGAGGTGTGCCCCACCGGACTGGAGGACGCCAGTTCCACCCCGCGATCGCGGATGGTGGCCTGTTTGTCCAAACCGAATTCAAGGCCCATCGGTATGGGGAAGCCGGATTGGTTCTCGAAGGGGATGAGGTCGCTGGCGAAGGCGAGGGAGGAAAGGGAAAGGGCGCAAGTTGCGCACAGGAGGCGAAGGGAAAGCGGATTCACTTGGTGCCTCCCTGATTGATGGATGAGGCGGCATCGCCCATGACCGACTTAATGATGCGCCGCCACAGGGACGAGTTGCCCAGCACATCCAAGACATGCCGACGCAATGCCAAGGCATCGGCCACGTGAAGGGAACTATTCTCATAATCTTTCCCAAACGCCTCCTTGGCCGCATTGGCATTCCCAGGATCGCGTAAACCCTTGTCTTTATTCTTCGCTAGTTCATTGGCAATCTCCTTCGCCTTTTTCTCGAACGCTTTTTCCTCCACCAGAAAATCCGTCAGCTCGGCGACATATGAACCCATCGGCTTTTCCGCCACCATATCGTAGCGCGCCACCAATGCGGGATCCTTCCGCACCATGGCATCCACGAATAGCCTGAAGGATTCCTTCACATCTTCCTGCTCATCCGCGCCTTTGCCTGCGTATCCATCGACCACCGCCTTGATCGTCGGCATATGGGCAGAAACCAGGCTCTTGTTCCTCTTGTTGCTCGCGCCATCCGCCAAGGACGCCTCTCCAGCCAAGGCCACCGCCGTCTGTGGATGCTCTGCCAGCGTTTCTGCCGCCCGTCCGCTGGCAAACCACGACCCGATCTTGGTGGTGGTGTCGCGCCCGGCCCCCACATCACCGCTGAATTTTGCCAAGGTCGAGTGCGCCTGTTCCTTGATCTTGAAGCCGGGCGCATGGGTTCCGCCCCACCAGGTGTTGTGGCAATCGCTCTCGATTTTATTGCCGCATTCATCCACATCTTCCATCACCGGATCCAACAACACCTCCGCCCGCTTGTAGCCAAACACGAAGGTGAACGGATTATCCGATGCGCTCTTAGCGGAAATCTCCACGCCCATCGTCGTGCCGGTGGCGAACACCAACGACCGGTTGACATTCTGGCATCCGCCGGAAACCATCACCAGACCCAACCCACCGACCATCCATGCGGCCTTGTTCATGACATGCTTCTTGGAAAAAGGGAAAATCCACGCGTCAAAAAGAATTCGTTGTTCATCGCCCGCCCTCCGCCTTGGCACCCGTCCGCACTTCCATCCGGACTGCGTCCAAGGAAACGGATGCGCCTTCGGGCACCACCAGCGTTTCTTGCTCGGCGTGGCCAACCAGCAACCCCGCCATATCCGGCTGGCCGGTGACCATCACCCCATCCGCCTGCATGCGCCGGTAGGTGCCGCCCGCCTGTCCCCCTTGGTCGGGCGTTTCGCGCACGCTCACCACGCCCAAGCCAAAGACCAGGGAATGGCGCTCGCCGCCGGACGACCAACAGCCGGCCAACCAGGGCAGGGCGCAAATGGCCGCCAAAGAAGCCGTCAATGCAACCAAGCGGCGAGAAGTGGAAGTTTTCATTCAGGGGAAATAAGGAATGAACAGAGGAATTACCGGGTCACCCGGCCAACCGTACCCATCAGGTCGGTCTTGAGCGTTTGCAGCAACGCAGAGTCGCTGCCCATCACCCACCCGGCACCACTTTGGTAGTTGGCTTCCGATTTGATGTCCACTTTTTTGTAGTCCGGCGAGAATTTCACCGTCACACGGACGCGGTAGTCTTCGCGCAATTGCCCGGTCCAACTATTCAGCCAAACCGTCCGCATATAGCCGTTGTCCTTGGACAGAACCTCCATATCGAATTTCCTGGCCAATAGGTCCAAGGCCGAATTCCAAGCATCTTCAGGCTTGACGCCGTCGCGAATCTCCACGGACACCCAGCCGGGTTCCATCGTCCGGACGAACGATGGCGGCGTTTTATCCACCGCCTCCGGCTTCAGGACGAGATACACCTGATTGCTCATCCCTGGTCCGACCATCTGCTGGGCGGGCTGATACCCTTCTTTCGTGACGATCAGCGTCGAGGGACCTCCGAGGGAAACCGCGACATATGTTGGCGTAACACCCGCAGGCTGACCATTCACGGAGATTTGCGCCCCAATTGGATCGGAAGATACATGTACCGCCGAAGCGCAACCGGTCAAGGAGCAAATCCCCATGACCAGGGCGACGGACGACAGAACCAAAACGGAAGGGGTCAAACGGGACATGGAATGCTCCTGAAAATGTTGGACTAGGCGCGGACCACACGGCCCCCGCAAAACCCCCACGCCGGCCTTCGCCGACGCGGGGAGGAAAAAAATCTTGCGCCTCATGCCGCACGCAGGCCAAGGCGTTTCGGCGAAAAAGGCGCGTTCATTTGACATCTTCCGGTCGCCCGAACACCTCCACCTTGCCTTCTCTTAGACGGACGATGAAGCGGTGGGTCACTTCGTCATCGGCTTCACGGGAGGTTTCGGGCAATTGGTAGTTGAGAACTTCCACCTGGCCAGTATTGCTGACGGAAGTAGGCTCCCCCAGAATGGCCAGAACATTGCCGCGTTCCATGCCGATAGAAAGGCGGCTCATGCGGCTGGCCATCATGGGCGAAGAGCAGGCGGCAAGAAGGACTGCGGACGACAGGAGCAACACGGGGGAAAACAAATGGCGCATGTAAAGATTCCTAAGGGAAAGAGGATGGATGAAAAACAAAAAACAATGCCGAAAGTCCCAGAATGCCCGTACTTTCCGGGTGCGCGCAAGATAGGCCCCGGCCATCCCTGCCGTATAGCATTTTTCTGTTGTATTTTTTTGCCAAGTTCACGCCATCGGCTCACCACCGGCGTGAGCCTTTTTCCCCGCTGCTTTGCCGGTCGTTTTCTTTTTATCTAACCCCAATTCCTTGGCATATTCCCCCGGCGTGCGGCCGAGCAATTTGCTGAAGGTGCGGATCATGTGGGGCTGGTCGGTGAAGCCGGTCTGCTGGGCCATTTCGGCCATCGACATGCGTTCTTCCGGCCGTTCGTGCAGCCATGCCCGCACCTGGCAGGCCCGCACCCAATTGGTGTATTCGCTGGGTCCGCGCCCAATTCCCAACTTGAACTTGCGCGACAAGGTGCCTGGGCTCATGGCGGCCACCTCGGCCATCTTGGCCAAAGTCACCCCGCCCTGAAATTGAGCATGCACCAAGGCGGAAACACGACTGAAGGCAGCCTTGGACAGGCGGCGCTCGTTGCGTTCTTTTTCTGGGCCCAAGCAATGAAGCACCAGATCCTTGACGATTTCAAAGACCTCCCCACCATCCAACGGCTGGTGGGCGCCCACCGCCAACTTGCGCAAAGTACGGGCCACTTGCGGCACCGACTCGCCAAGCAAGGGGAACAAATCCGACAACCGCGTTTCGGGGAAGCCGCAGGCCGTTAATGCGGCCAGCAACAAGCCATCGGACAAAAATAAATGCAGGCAGCCGCGCGAAGCCTGATAGCGCCAGCGGCTGGGCATGTAGGCGGGGATGAAGAAGATGTCATCTTGCGTCAAATTCCGGTTCAGACGGACGCTGGCCATGCCCACTTGCGCCGTCAAACTGATCAAACCCTGCTCCAACGGCACCGCCAGCCAGTGAAAGGGCAGGGGGGGGCATGGTGAAATTCCCCGCCGCCGATGGCTCATAACATTCCACCAAAAAGCCCGCACCCGCCGCCCTCCACCGCAACACCATCGGTAAAGCCTGATCACTGCGGCTTATCCAGAGGGGTTGATTGAGGATAGGTGTATGCATGGCCGGATTGTGGAGGGTGCCGCCCGTCTCGTATTGTCTTTTATTGTTGTATTTTTTAGTTGTATTTTTATGCTTGATAACTGACCCAATGCTGGCCGCGGGCGCGGCCTCCCCTTTGCGGCGCGCGGCGCGCAGGCACGGGAGGGGTCGACCAGAGAGCGGCGTTTGGATGCCAACAGAATCATCTTTAGGGAAGGGATTCATGACCGAATTTTGAATCCTTTCACCGCCCGCCGCAACTGCCGCCATTTCGTTCAACGGAGCGACCATGTTGTCCACAAATTTCCTTGGAATCATCCTTTGCGTCGGCTAAAGTGAGGCCAAAATTCAGCCTCTCTCTTTACACACCCACATGGCCAACCTCCTGCTGACCCAGCGCGTTTCGGATCGGATCATGTCGCTCAACGCCGAAGTGATGCCGGCGTTTTTTTTATGAATACACCCGATTGCACTGCGCCCAAACCAGTGATGCGGTGGTCAACATCGATCATCCCGACGGATTATTCCTAGCTGAAATCAAAGACATCCCCTTCCACTGGATCGCGGCGGCTGATTTTTGCGCCAAACGGTGGCGCGTCGAGCACCCGCATTCAGGACGGGGCCAACCCGCTGAAAGCCCTTCACTTCGCCCGCCTCACTCCCCCAACATCTCCCGCAAGCGCTGCTTTTTCTCCGCCGCGCGGGCGAATTTCACGATCAGGGCCGCGCCATCGCGCACCACCTGGTGCAGCGCTTCGCCGACGGCGGCGCCGGTGGCCTCCAACTCATCGTCGGCCTGCATCACCAGCACCTTCAGGTCTTCGCGGCCTTCCTGTTCCAATTGGGCGATGGGCGGCAGCGCGCTGCCGCTGCCGGCCCGGCGCAGGGTCCAGGCCCAGGCTTCGCGGTTTTGCAGCGACATCAACCCGGGGGCGATGGCTTCGTCGAGCGAGGCGCCGCCCGGCACGGCCAAGCCAAGCACCGACGGGTCGCGCAGGACGGCGGCGATCAATTGGCGCTCGGCGATCAGGCGGGCCGGCGGCATGCGGCCCAAGGCGGTCTCTTGCCCGGCGGCCTCGGCCGCCATGCCGGCCAGCAAGCCGGCATCCGGCGATCCGCGGTCTGAGTCCATTTGATGGCGCGGCGCTTCCTGCGCGGCGGGGCGGGCGGCATGCTGCTTGGTCAGGCGGCGCAACTGCGCCTCAATTTCTGCCTTGGGCAGGCCCA
>CAZVNU010000014.1:6192-16375 GCA_964628335.1 uncultured Phycisphaeraceae bacterium | reverse complement strand
GCGGGTGATGGCCCGACCGATGTCGTGGGCGGCATCGGGGTCCAGCACATCGCCGCATGGCTGACAACATCAAAGGCATTTCCATGGTGCCTTACAGCCGGGTGCAGGCTTTTGTCGAAGCCAACCCGTATTGGATGCTCAAACCGCCTTCGAGCATCCAAAAGACGCTGGGGGTCCAGCGCTTGGTGTGGGTGGATGTCAAGGACTTCCGCCTGCATGAACAGGGCGCCGGCACTGACTTGCTGCAAGGCCTGGCCAGCGGCCAAATCCGCGTGCTGGAAGCCGAAAGCACCCAAAGCAACAACTTCACCTTTTTCCAAGACGCCACCTCGCATTACCCACCCTTGCGCCGCTCGTCGGTGGGCATGCCCGAGGGCCATGGCGATCTGACCGAAGCCAAGGTGCGCTTCAATCTGATTCAACTGTTTTCGCGCGATACCGCCGGCGCCTTTTACGACCACGAGGAAACCCGATGACACTGCCCCGCTTGGCCGCCCCCCTGGCGGCATTGGCCCTTGTGAGTTCGCTGGCCGGCTGCAACATCCTTGGCACCGCCTTTGTTTTTTTCAAACCCAGCATGCCGATTCCGGCGCAGTATGCCATCCCCAAAGACCGGCGGGTGGTGGTCATCGTGGACGATTACCGGGGCGTGGCCACCTCGCCGGCCCTGACTGCAGCCATCACCTCGGCCGCCACCCAGCACCTGGCGGTGGACGGCAAGTACAAAGTGGTCAGCGCTGCCCAAGTGCGCGATGCCATTGCCGCCTTGGGCAGCCGCTGGACCGGCAAACACGGTGAAAAAGCCGTGTCTGCCGCCTCGCTGGGCGCCGCGCTGCACGCCGACACCGTGATTTACGCCAACATCGAATCCGCGCAAATCCAACTGGCCGACAACATCTACCAACCGCAGGTCATGCTGTCGGTCAAGGCCTATGACACCAAGAGCGGCGCCTGCCTGTTTCCGCTGTCGCCCGATGGCGACAACATCCGCCAGACCGGCTTTGTGATCCAAAGCGAAATTCCCGCCCGCGACCTGTCGGCCAGCGGCCGCAGCGCCAGCTCGGTGGCTGAAATCAAACTGGCCGCCCAGGCCGGCTTGGACTTGGCCCACCTGTTCTATGCGCACCAAGCGCAGAAAAAAACCGATGTGATGGGCAACTGAATGGCCACACTCCACCTGCTTGATGCCGCCGGCCCGTCCACCTGCCCCGCCACTTTGGCGCAAATGCAGGCGTGCCGAACGGGTGATGCCGCAGCCAAAGTGGTGGCGTTTGGCGGTGCGCCGCTGCGGCGCGTGGCGGCCCTGGCCGGCCTGACGGTGGATGCGGCGATGGCCCCGCCGCTTGGCAAACCGTGGCTGACCCCCAGCGCTGCCGGCCGCTTGCTGGCCTCGTTCAAGCCGACCGCCGTCATCGCCTGGTCGGTGGATGCCCTGCTGTTGGCGCGCCTGCGGTTGCCGCGCGTGCCAGCCACTTTAAGGTTGTTGCAAGCCCCCACGCCCGGTGAATCGCGCACCTTGGCCTGGTTGCAGCGTTGGCGCCCCTTTGCCCTGCAAGCCCCGCAGGCCCTGCTCGCCGGCGGCGCCCTGACGGCATTGCAGGCGCGCTTGACGGTGACAGGTGTGGGCCTGCCCTTGATCCCCGTGCCGCCGGCGCCAACCCCATCCGACGCCACCCCACCCACCCTGCTCCTGCTTGGCGCCCGGGCCAACGCTTGGCGGGGCGCCGGCATCGCGGGCATTTTGGACATGATGCAAGGCGCCCTTCCGCACACTCCGCCGCGCCACCCGCTGTGCCTGCTGCCCAACCAACCCGGCTTGGCGCATGCCCGCCGTTTGACCGCCAGCTTGAACCAATCCGGGCGTCTGCTGCCCGATGCCCGGGCCGCCTGGCCCTTGGATCTGCTGCCCACCTGCCAAGCGACCCTGGTGCTGGCCGCCCCCAACGGGGTGGACGCCACCCAAACCGTTTTGCTGCCCGCCTTGGCCGCCCGCGGCTGGCCGTTGGTGGTGGAAGAGACGCCGACATTCAGGGCCTTGGTGGCCGCTGGCAATCCGGCCGCCGCCCGCATCCATTGGTGCCCCTTGGGCGATGCCCCCGCCTTGGCCCATGCTTTGTTGCACGCCTGATGCACTCTTGACGCGGCGCGGCCAATCGCTACCATGCGCACCTGTGGTCGTTGCCCTTTCATTGGGAGCGACGCCCCCATCCTCTCTCTATTCGGCCCACCCCAAAGTTGCCTTTTTCGCACCTTGACAGATGGCCGCCCCGCCCACAACCTATTGTTTTGGGCACCGCTTCCTTCTCTCCCCGGCACCCTCCGGGCAGATTCAGATCCCCTGATTTCCCCGGCCGCATCGGCGGCCGCATAACGCGCATCCTCATTTCTTTTCTCAAGTTACAAGTTTGATTGCCGGTTGAAAAGACCTTGCCAGGGTGCGCCAGAAGTCCGCGTTGAGTCTGTTTTTGCTTGGCGTAAGTGCCCTTCTTTCAAAGGGCTACCATGATTTCTTTGTTGCTTGCACAGGCCGATGACGCCCCATTTGTTTTCTCAAGTGCGCCATCCCCTGTTGTTTATGTCGCCATCGGCGCCGGCGCTTTGCTCGTCGGTGCGGCGATTGCCTATCTGTTGCTCAAATCCTCCGGCGCCGGCGCGGTGGCCGCCGCCAAAAAACAGGCCGACGAGATCATCTCCAAAGCCAACGGCGAAGCCATGGCCGCCCTCAAGCAGGCCGAGCAGAAGGCCCGCGAAGACGCCGAGCGCCTGCGCGGTGATTTCGCCAAGGAAACCGAAACCACCCGCAAAGATCTGGAAAACCAACGCAAAGAAGCCAAGGAAAACACCGACCGCCTGACCAAGCGCGAAGAAGCCTTGGACAAGGAGCGCGAATCCCTGGCCGGCAAGGAAAAGCAGGTCCGCGACACCGAAGCCGATGTGCGCAAGCGCGAGGCCGGCATCACCGACAAACTGAATTCCGCCCAAGAGCTGCTCAAGCGCCGCCAAGACGCCCTGGACCGTTTTGAAACCGAGAAGCGCAACGAACTGCTGCGCATCACCAACCTCTCGGCTGAAGATGCCAAGAAAGAAGCGCTGGCCGCCGTCGAACGCCAATGCCAGGCCGAAACCGGCGCCGTCATCAAGCGCGTGACCGAGCAGGCGCAGGAAGAAGCCAAGGAAAAGGCCCAGCGCATCACCTTGCAGGCCATCCAACGCTACGCCAGCGAGCACACCGCCGAAAGCACCACCGCCAGCGTGGACATCCCCGGCGACGAGATGAAAGGCCGCATCATCGGCCGCGAAGGGCGCAACATCCGCGCCTTTGAAAAAATCACCGGCGTGGATGTGATCGTCGACGACACGCCCGGCGTGGTGACCATCTCGTGCTTCGACCCGGTGCGCCGCGCCATCGCCGCCGAGAGTTTGCGTCGCCTGATCGACGACGGCCGCGTGCACCCGGCCCGCATCGAGGAAATCTTCAAACAAGTGGGCGATGAGTTCACCGCCAAGATCATCAAGTTCGGCAAAGACGCGTGCCTGGAAGCCAACCTCAACGGCCTGCACCCGCGCATCAGCGAAATGATGGGCCGCCTGTACTACCGCACCTCCTACGGCCAGAACATCTTGCGCCACTCGATGGAAGTGGCCTACCTCTGCCAGGTCATCGCCGCCGAACTGGGCCTTGATCCCGCCATCGCCCGCCGCTGCGGCTTCCTGCATGACATCGGCAAGGCCATGGACCACGAGCAGGAAGGCGGGCACCCGGCCATCGGCATGGAGTTCTGCAAGAAGAACGGCGAGAAGGAGGAAGTGCTCAACGCGGTGGGCGGTCACCACGACGACATCCCGCACACCACCCCCTACACCGCCATCGTCATGGCCGCCGACGCCATCAGCGGCGCCCGCCCCGGCGCCCGCCGCGAGACTTTGGAAAAGTATGTCAAGCGCTTGGAACAGCTGGAAGGCATCGCCAAAGCCATGCGCGGCGTGCGCGAGGTCTACGCCATCCAAGCCGGGCGCGAATTGCGCGTGATCGTCGACCCCGAGCGCCTGGACGATGTGAATTGCCATGTGCTGGCCCGCGACATCGCCAAGAAAGTTTCTGATGAAATGAACTTCCCCGGTGAAATCAAGATCAGCGTGATGCGCGAAATGCGCACCGTGGAATACGCGCGGTAACCCTGGGAACGCGGGACACCAGTCCCGCATCAAACCAGCAAGCCTCATCAAAAACCCGCGCCAAGACGCGGGTTTTTGCTTGATATACCCCAGACAGCGGCGTATGCTGCGCCCCACTCCGCTTCCCCAAAGGCCCCCATGCGCCTCCACCCTTGCCTCGCTTGAAGCCTTGCTGACGCCCGAACGCGCGACCGCCGCAGCGGGGCCATTTTGTTCATGGGACGGGTGATGCGGCCGGAGCAATGAACCCGGGAGCGCGAGGCTCCGCCCTCGCAAGAAAACAAGCAAGCCGCAAAAAACCCGCACGAAGGCGCGGGTTTTTGATGGACACGGGCTTTCCACGCCGAAGGCGTGACAGCCTTATAGCCGGTGGTTGAGCGCGCCAAAGGCGCGCGACACCACCGGAAGGCGTCCCAAATTCCCGCATCCCGGCAGGGATGCCAGCTGTTTCCGGCCGCACGAAAACCGCACCAGGCATCTGGCACCCCTGCCGGGGCGGAAAAGAGGGGCTCTTGTTCCAGGGGTTGCACCCCTGGCCAGGGACAAGCACCGCTTCGCGGTTCCCCAAAGAAAACTCCATTGTTTGACCTTCCCTCCCCACCCACGCCCGGCCCATCGCCGGGCGTTTTTTATGCCTCCCACATACTCCGTCCCTAAATCCACGCCACGCACACCAATAACCACTTCAAAATAAACCAATTAAAAACGCGTCCTGGAATTCCGGGACGCGTTTCTTTTTTAAAGTCAATTTTAGCGGTCCAACTTGCGAATCTTCACATTGCGGTACCACACCTCGCCGCCATCGCTTTGCAGACCGATGGGCCCGGCACTCTGGGTGCCATAGCCAGGCACTTTGGCAAACTTGCTGTGGGCCAATTTCGCGGCATATTCAGTGGAATTCAACATGGCATCCACCACTTTGACGCCGTTCAAATAGTGCACCAAATGCCCGCCCTGGGCCACGATGCGCATTTTGTTCCATTGGCCCACCGGTGCGATGGTCGCCGGCTGTTCATTGCCAAACAAGTTGTACAGCGCACCGGGGCGGTACACCGGATGGGTTTTGGTCAGGTCGGATGGGCCATAAATCTGGCATTCAAAAGCATTTTCGTAAATTGGCTGGCCGGCAATGGGGGCAATGCGGTAAAACACGCCACTGTTGCCGCCGGGGGCCACTTTCCATTCCAATTCCATCTCGAAATCGGCGTAACTGGCCTTGGAGATCAAATCCGGACCGCCGTGGCCGTGCAACGACCCGTCGGCTTCGACCGTCCACCCCTCGGCGGGAAAGGAGGCTTCGCGGAAAGCGGTGAACTGCCCTTCGGTGGTGCTTGGAATGCCATCCACCAGCGGCTGCCACTGTGGTGATTCTGCGGTGATTTGCCCGCTTTTTTCGCCATGCTCCCCCCCCGGCGACACCGCCTGCTCGGCGGCCCAGGCCAAGGTGGGGAGGGCAAACAAGGTCAGGAGCCAGCGTTGCATGCGCCAAAGGACGCCGCCACGGCGGAAGCATTACACTGATCCTCGGAATTTTTTAGGCCGCCTTTTCCCCCCGCCCCCCATGCGCCAAACCACCCGCCCCGCCGTCCTGCCCGCCTTGTTGCTGGCCCTGCTGTTGCCCTTGGCCGCCTGCGAACAAGTCAAGCATGAGCGCGGCAACCCAGCCGTTTCGGCGCCGGAGGAAACGCCTCCTGCTGCCTCCGTTGCGCCGGCCACAACATCAAGCCCGCCACCCTTGCTCCAACGAGTCAAACATTGGGCCGCCCCCCCGCCGATGACGCTTGACCTGGCCAAAACCTATACCGCCACCCTGACCCTTAAAAAGGGCGGCCGCATCACCGTGGCCTTGGATGCCAAAACCGCACCCCTGGCCGTCAACAGCTTTGTGTTCCTGTGCCGCCAGGGCTTTTACGACGGGCTGACTTTTCACCGCGTGATCGCCGGATTCATGGCCCAAGGCGGAGACCCCACCGGCACCGGGATGGGCGGCCCGGGCTACCAATTCAAAAACGAACCCGCCGTCCGGCGCTTTGACCAAGCCGGCCTGCTGGCGATGGCCAACGCCGGCCGCGACACCAACGGCAGCCAATTCTTCATTACCCTGGGCCCGGCCCAATGGCTTGACGGCGGCTTCACGATTTTCGGCCGCGTGACCGGCGGCTTGGAGCATGTGCAGGGCCTCAGGCTGCGCGATCCGGAAGCCGGCGGGGCGCCGGGCGATGCGATTGAAACCATCACCATCGAAGAAAAGTAGCGCAGGCCGGCGGCTATACTGCCCCCACGGGCGCCTAGCTCAGTTGGTTAGAGCAGCTGCTTTACACGCAGCGGGTCACAGGTTCGAGTCCTGTGGTGCCCACTTGGCGGTTTTGAACAAAACTCAAACCGCGTGAAAAGCCCTTAAAAACAAGGGCTTTTTTCTTTTGAGGCGCAAGGCTGTTTCCTTTGCTTCCCCCTCTTTCAGGGGTGTCTTGTGCCTGATTTTGTGCCTTCGTTTCTGCCTCGCTTTCGGCATCTACTCCGCCCGTTTCAAATTGAGCAGCGGCGGCAAAGTGTTCCTCGGTGGCGCGGCGGTAGTTTTGGTCGGCCACTTCGTTGGAATGCCCCAGCCATTCGGCACACAGGTAAGGCGGGAAGCAATCGGCCAACTCCGTGGCGCGGGTGGCCCGCAGGTTTTGCCATATGCGCTTCCAGGTGGCCACGCCGGCGCGCTTGCAGGCGACCTTCAGGGACTTGGCACCCCATTGGGTGGTCTTGAACGATGGCAACACACGCTTCTCCCCCACGGCGGCCTTTTCTTGCAGGGGCAACAGGGCGCGCTCAATCTCGGGGAACAGGGGCACCACCCGCCGGTCTTTGCCTTGGTGGTGTTCCGTCTTGGGGCTTAGGACGGTAAAGCGGCCCTTCTCCCAATCCACTTCATCCCAGCGCAGCAATAGGCACTCCCCAGCCCGCAGGCCACCCCAGCGGCACAGGGCAAACATGGCGGCCAGTTCCAAGTTTTCCATTTGCCGGCAGGCTTCCATGATGGCCACCGCGTCCTTGTGGGGCAGGTGGTGGCGGCGATCGGCCCCGGCGGCTCCCACCATCTTGGGGATGCGTTTGTCCGCAAAGGGATTTTTGCCGATAGCCTCATGCGCCACCGCCCAAGCCAGCATCACAGAAAAATCAGCGCAGCGTTTGCGGGCGGTGTTCTCACCTAAGCCCGCGCCTTTGGGGGCCTCTTGGCGCAGCCAGGCGGAAAAGGCCATGGCATCCCCCACCGTGATGGTTCGGATATCCCGATCATTGCCAAAAAAGGCCGTGGTGCGGGTTTTCACCTGTTCATATTTGCTCTTGGTGGCCGGCTTCACCGTCCCCTCTTTGTCAGCAATGAAAGCCAACACAAACGCCTCCAAGGCGGTGGGCTTGCCGCCGCCGGGGCCAAGCAAGCCGACAGTGGCCAACTTCTCCCGCAGGGCAGGCGTCAGCCCCCGCAGCCATTCGCGGGTATCCCGTGGGGGTTCCTCCCCATGGCGGACGGCATCAATCAATTCCTCCACCCGCCGCTTCCAGACTTCGGCGGTTTTCTTGGGCACCGTGCCCAGGGTGATTTTCTTTTGCTTGCCGGTCAGGGCACAAGTCCAGGTAAGGCGGTTGTCTTTGGAGAGGGATGCCATGGGGTCAATCCTTGCCCTTCTTGGGCGGTTGTTTGGTCGGGGTCAGTTCAAGGCCAAGGAAGGCGGCGAGCTTGTCCGCGTTCCCCGTGCGAAGTTCGCAGCCATCCGCAAGGAAGCGGTGAAGGCCGGATTGGGGAATGCCAGCGGCCAAGGCCATGGCTTTGGTATTCATGCCTTTTTCTTGGCAGGCTTGGCGCAAGGCGTCAGTGATTGGGTGGGGTTTATTTTTCATAAATGCTTATTCACATTCTACGGGAATCAGGAAGGGATGCAAAGGGCTGGCACATTGTCGCCCGTTTTGCGCCCCATACTTGCCTTTCTTTCCTTACTTGCCTGTCTTTTTTGCGGTAGGAAAACCGGCAAGTAAGGCGGCAGACTATGCGCCGGCGGGCGTTTGGGCCACCGCTTGCGCCACCGGCTTGGCCGGCAAATGCCAATGGGTTGCCCCTTGAAAGCCCTTGCGCTTGGCAATCGCCCCAAGCCGGCGCAAGGCTCCCCGCGTTGCTTTCTCACCATAGCCCCCCACATCTTGCGCCACGGCTTGCAATTGGGCAAAGGGCATCCCAGCATCGCCGGACAGTTGCAGGGCGTTCTCCATCGCGTCATCCAAGGATTGCCCGCCTTCATCCTCGCTTGATTGGGCCAACAGGCTTTCACCATCAATCCCTTCCCGCTCGGCCACCCATTCCACGCGGGGGTGGTCGGGTTGGTCAGAATCCACCAAGCGGTAAGACAGCGCGCCGGTGTCCTTACAAATGTTGGCCTTGATCGGGGCAATCAGGCGCAGGGTGGAATCCTCTTTGTCCTTTGCCACGCCCAAGGCAATGCGGGCGGATGCAATGATGCCCACGCTGCCCCCCACCCGATAGGCGGCCTTGCGCCCGTCTCCTTTGTTCAGGTGGGCCACAATCAGCACAGCCACCCGCAAACGCTCGGCCAACTGGCCCAGCGGCGCAAGCAGGCTTCTTACTTCGGCATCCTTGTGGGAATCCTTGTCGCCAAGGTAGGCCATCAAGGGATCAATCAGCACCAAGGCGCAATTTTCCACTTGCGCCGCCGCCTGTTCGATGGCGTCAAGATCGGCCAGGGTCAGCCCGGCTTCTTTGGTCTTGCCATTCTTGGCCCGCAGCCTCACCGCCGGCACCGCCACCACGCGGTAAGCATCTACCCCCGCCGCATCCATGCGCGGGCGGATGGTGTCGGCCAGCCCATCTTCGGCGGCCAGCACCACCACCCCGGCGGGCTTGCGGCTCACCCCATCCTCAAACGGGAAGGGCGCGCCGGTGGTGATGCGGGCGGCAATGTCCAAGGCCACGGTGGACTTGCCCAGGCCAGGGTCGCCGGCCAACAGGTGCAACTTGCCCACGGCCAGCCGGTCTTTCCAAAGCCATTCGATGCGCTCGGCCTTCACATCCGACAGGCGCACAATCACGGCCTCCCGCTCCCGCTTGGGGGCGTCTTGCCACTCTCCACCTTGGCACACTTCCACCAATGCCTTTTGCAGGCGCAAGGCTTCATGGCAGCGGGCGGCGGCTTGGCGGACAAGGGTGGCGTAATGCGGCGCACTGGCCGCCGATGGCACCGCCTCGGCCACTTGCGCCAGATAGTCCCCGCCTTCGCCCCCATTCACTTGGTTAAACATCCCACGCCCGCGCAATGCCTCCTTGACGCTTACGGGGTCAGTCGGGCGGCCCGTGGTGTTCAGTTCAAGGATCGTTTCATAAAGGGCGGCGTGGGCCGGGTCGCCAAAGTCTTGCGGCCCATCCAAGGCATCAAAGGCGGCAGCGCAGGCGGTGGCCCCGGCTTGGCCGTCCATCATCATGGTGCAAAGCAGGGCGCGCTCGGCATCGGGGGCCGGCGGCGGGGTCATGTCAAAGGGGCGGGAGATCGGGTTCTTCATCGGGGGGCTTTCGGTTTGGGGGAAAAAGGGAAGCGGCGAGCAGGCGCAACTTGCGCCCGTGGCCGTGGGGATAGCGGGCGCGCCAAGCCGGCGCGCAGGGTTTCGCAGTAGGTCAGCACGCCCCAGCGGGCGCGCATGGTGAATTGCAGGCGGTGGCGGGCTTCGGTCATGCGGCGGCCTGTTCTTGCGCCTCGGCCTTGCGCGCCAAACATGCGCGGATGCTCTCCATGGTGATGCGCGGCGCGCCGGAAGTCGGCCAAGCCCGCACCAATTCGCCACGGTTCGCCATGTTGCGGGCGGTTTCCGGACAGCCAAGATCAAGCAAGCGGGCGGCGGTGGCATAGGACACGGCCAGCGGCTCCATCGGGCCAACCAGCCCGGCTTCGGCCAGGTGTTTGGCAATGGCGGCGGACAGGTCGCGCAGGGCGCGGGGTTCCAGGGTGAGGGCGGG
>CAZVNU010000014.1:0-6182 GCA_964628335.1 uncultured Phycisphaeraceae bacterium | reverse complement strand
GGCAAGGGGACAGCGCGCCCCCGGTTTCGGGGTTTTTCACGGGGTTCTTTCGGGTGAGGGTTAAACGGTCAGGGAATCAAAAAGCGAAGGGACAGGATCAAGGGGCAAAGTCAAGGCGGGCGGCTCATGGCGGCACCTCCTTGGGGCTTGGCGGCAGCCCCGGCGCGGCCTTGCGGACTTCTTCCGGGATGGCGTGGGAGTAAATGGCCAAGGTCAATTTGGCGTCAGAATGGCGGGCCAACAGTTGCGCCGTCTTAATGTCCACCCCGGCCCGGCGCAGGCCGGTGATGAAGGTATGCCGCAAGGCGTGGAAGTCCACCACCTTGCCTTGTGCGTCCTTGGGCTTCAAAAAGTCGGATGCCGTCCGCGCCGATTTTTCGGCGTAGTCTTGGCCGGCGCGGATCCACGCCTCCCGTGCGGCCAGCATGTCATCCCGCAGCATCCGCGCCTGTTTGTGAAGGCCGTAAAACACCGGCTCACCCTCGGCCGTGGCGCACACGATCAAGCGCAGGGCCTCGGCCACATCGGGGGCCAACGGTTGCCGCGCCTCTTTGCGGTTCTTGGCATAGGCGGCCTTCACCGTGGCGCTTGGTTCATCGCCAAGATCAAAGGCGGCCGGCGTCAGGCTCCGCAACTCGCCGGCGCGCAAGCCGGAACAGGCGGCCAACAGATACAGCGCGGCGCGCTTGGGGCCGGGCAAGTTGGCGCGGTCATTGCCCAAGGCGCGGGTGTGGTGGGCCAGCCAGGCCAATTCATCCCCGCTCATGGCCCGGCGGGCGCGGCGGGTGTCGGTGGCGGCGTTGAGTTTGCGGGCGTGGCGCAAGGGGTCAAGTCGGGTTTTGCCGCTTCGATCCAGCCAGGCGGAAAAGGCTTTGAGGATGGAAAGGGCATGATTCACCGTGCGGGGGCAGTTGCCTTTGTTCAGGTGGTGATTGGTCAGCCGATCCACCCGCGCCAGGGTCAAATCCCCCACCCGCCCCGCGCCGGTCAAGGCGCAAAACTTGCCCAGGATGGCCGCCACCTGCCGCACATGGTGCGGGCTTTTCTGGCCGGCTTCCAGGTGGGCCACATACTCCGCCACATGCTCGGCCAATGGGCGGGCTTCTTCCAGCCGGGCGCGGTATTGCTCGGGGTCGGCGTGGGCTTCTCGGGCTTGCGTCTCCCACCTTGCGCGGATCAATTCCGCTTCCCGCCGGTTGGCGGTCTTGGTGGACTTGCTCCGCCGGCGGCCGGCGGGATCGGTGTACCAGGCGTGGAAGATTTTGCGCGGGCCTCGGGGTTGGATGTTCATGGGTTGCCTTGGATCGTTTGGGCGGCGCGTTGTTTGGCGTTTTGCCATGTCAGCCATTCCACCAATTCTTTGGCAGGGATCAGCACCGCCCCGCCTCGCCCGGCGGGTTGGATTCTTGGGACTTCAAAAAAGGGGTTGGCCATCCATGCGCGCAAGGTCTTGGGGGATACGCCAATGCTTTGGGCGGCTTCGGTGATGGTGTAGGCGTGGCGGGTCATGGGCATTGGTTAAAGGATTTTTTCTTCTTGCAACACGCGCAAAACATCCGCATATTTGGGATCGGTTTTCACAATCTCTTTCAGGCGGGCGGCGTTGCGTTGGCGTAGGCAAG
This sequence comes from uncultured Phycisphaeraceae bacterium, assembly GCA_964628335.1. Lineage (GTDB taxonomy): Bacteria > Planctomycetota > Phycisphaerae > Phycisphaerales > Phycisphaeraceae > CANIYR01. Next base: position 4,560 of record CAZVNU010000014.1, on the reverse strand, counting down.
TGGAAACTTCAGGCTCCGTTTTGTTTATCCATGCCCTTGCGGTTGAAGCGCACATAAAACCAACCTGTTCAAGGTGCCTTCGTTTGTACAAGCGAAGGCCGCGAAAAATGCGAAGGAGTTCTTTGTCTTGTGGGGAGTGTTTGGGGGTGGGGTTTTTCATTGGTTTGTCTCCTTGCGGGCGGCGGGCTGGCGGCTCATCCATGCTTCCACCCCTTCACGCGGCCAGCGGTGAAGGCGGCCCAAACGGGTGGGGGCGGGCAATTCGCCATCCCTCACCAATCGCCGGGCGTGGCGGATTGAAATTTGCAGATGGGCGGCCAGGTCTTGGATGCGGAGGACGGCGGGGAGGGGTGAGGGGGGCGGCTTGTTCATGATGGGGTTCCTTTTATGCGGGCGGCGGGTGTCGTTTTGATAGGAGAATTCTCCCCCTCTCCCGGAAAAACTCGGCCATGGGAAAAACCCCACCTCTATTTTTCCGGGTGCCGATGCAAACAAAAACCCCTTGAAAGCAAGGGGTGGAATGATGATGAAAGAAAATGCTGGAAAAAAGGAATTGGCCGCTTGACAGGGTTATTTATTCCGGCCTCTAGTTGCGCCTACTGGCTTCTTTTTGCTTGGCTTTCTTTCCCGATCAATGAATTTTTCCAGTGTCTTAATGTCCACGCGACAAGCGGCGGCAATCACTTTGTGTTCCGTGCGTGACGACTTCATCCGCCGCGCTTTTTCATGCCAAGGCAGCGCGGCCAGCGGCTTGCGTCCGGGGGATTTTGGTGGTTTTGGATGCTTGCGAGGGCCACCGTGGGTGGGGGATTTTGAAGGCTTAGGCGCAACTTTTTCTGCATTCAATTCTGCCATAAATCCAACAATGCGCGTTCGGGCATCTACGCTTGCCATGGCTACATCCATCCGCATCAAGTCGGAATCCGTTTCAAGTTCATCCAACACTGCATCATTTGTTGCTTCAACATCTCGTGCCAGCCCTTCTAATCTTTTGGCTTGGACACCAAGCCCTTTGGCATACAAAGATTCCACAATTGCATCTATGCTGCCAACCCTCTTTGTCATAAAAAAGGCAAACTGCAACTCCTGTTTTGTTTTGCGGCACGGATTATCTAAGTAGCCCTTCATTGCTTCTTGCGATTTACACAGCCATTCCGTATCCATTTCTGGTCCTTTCCCGCGCAAGTGGCGCATTTCTTCTTTGCTTACATGACACCCAAAATCCCCCTCACGCCACCGCCAACAACTCCCCATGATGCTTGGCAATCTCCCGCAACTCCTTGGCGTCCATCGCATCCTTCGCCGTTTCCAGATCAAAGCGCGTTTGCAGGTTCACCCAAAAGCCTGCCGTGCCACCAAACAGGCTTGCCAGGCGCAGGGCGGAATCCGGGGTGATGGCAATTTGCCCATGGACAATGCGGGAAATGCGGTTTTGCGGCACATGCAGCAACTCGGCCAAGCGCGATTGCGTCAGGCCGTAGGGCTTCATGTAGTCCTCGGCCAGGATCACGCCGGGGTGAATCGGGGCCAGGGTCGCCGGGCCGGCGGCTTGGGTGTTTTGGGGGGTGGTGTAGGGCATGGGGTTTTCTCCGTCAGCGGTGGTAGTCCACAATTTCGACTTCATCCGGCCCGGCGGCCGTCCAAACAAAGCAAATCCGCCATTGGTCATTGATTCGGATGGAATGCTGGCCGTGGCGGTCGCCCTTCAGCATTTCCAGCCGGTTGCCCGGCGGGATGCGCAACTGTTCCAACACTTCGGAGGCGTCAAGTTGCAGCAACTTGCGCAGGGCCACCGCGTGAAGGATGCGCGGGATGGGCCGGTCCCCACGCGGGCGGCGCTCAAACAGGGCAGCGGTGTGGGCACAGGCGAAGCCTTGGATCATGGGATGAATTATACATGGCATGGAATAAAAAAGTAAGCAACAAAAAAGGGCCTTTCCCCCGCTTTTTTCATTGGAGGCGGAGCATCCTTCCTACCCCAGTTTTTCACACCATGCGCACAAAAATCCACCGCGATACCTTGCATGGCGGTTGCCACCGGGGGCACCTTGGGAGGACCCGCGCGCCCTCCCAAGGTGCCGCCCATCCCGCATCCATGCGCGGATATTCCGGCCTGTTCCGCCGCCTTCACCCGCACCCACGCCAGCCAAGGCGCAGCGCGCCGGCGGCGCTCGGGCTTGGCAAAGCCACCTGCCAAGCATAGGGGCCAAGTCGCCAAGCGCGCCCCCGCCATGACGGATACCGGGCACACGCGCCGCGCTTCCGTCCGCCCTGCCGACACCTAATAGGAGGGATGCGCCCCATTTTCGCTCCCTCTTTCTCTTGACAAAAGCAGATTGAAACGCCCGGTAATCCTCGGGGATTCAGTCTGTTTTTAGCCTGATTTTGCACTTTTGCCTTACCGCATGGTTTCCGGGCAATGGGTGGCAATGGATGCTATTTGGCTTGCAGCACGATTGCAGCAAAGGCCGGGCTTGTGGAAAACTCAAACCTTCGACAAAGCCAAGGATTCATACAGCCCTTCGGTGGCGACCAGCACCCTTTTTTTCCATTGCTCCTTTGCGCAAAACATGCGCCACCATTCACCATGCGCCGCCAATCTTGCTTCTATGCGCTCCTCAAGTCCGGGCAACATTTTCAAAATATGGGCGCGCATCTCCTCTTGTGTCAGTTCTCTATCTTGCTTGACGGCGGGCTTATTCTTACTCATGGCGTTTCCTTCCGGCATGGCCGGCATAAGGTGGTGAATGGCCAGGCGGCACCCGCCAGGCTCGGGAAGGCCGCCGGTCGGGTGTCCCCGGCCAGCGGCAAAAGGTCAAATGGTTTTGGTCAGATCAAGGGGCAAGCCATACCCGCCCCCTTACTTGCCGGTTTCCCCACCGCAGAAAAGAAAGGCAAGTAAGGCAAGTAAGGAAAGTATGGACACTCCCCCACCCGCCCAAAATTGCGGTCATGGTTGCTCATTGGATCGCCTCCCCCGCCGCCACCTCGGGCACCACCTCGGCCAGCACCACCCGCAAGGCCGCCACCACCTTGGCCCGCGCCGCTGGCGACAACCCCGGCCAAGCCTCGGCCAAGGCGTGCAATGCCTCCCCTTCAGGGTCGTTTCCCTGCCCTCTATGCCCGATTTCATGCCTTCCATCCGCGCCTAAAAACTCTAACTCTTTGTCATTTGAATCTATAGCGCGGGTCGGTTCGAGTCCTGTGGTGCCCATCAAAAAGCCGCCTTCGGGTGGCCTTTTTCTTATCCGCCTCAACTCCGGATCGAACCTGTGACTCTGCCACGCCTGCGGCGCGTCAGGTCACGGGGAAAGATCCCGCTGCGCGGATGCGAGTCCCGTGGCGCCCATTGGAAGGCGGTCAAAAAACGCGAAAAGACCGCCGACTCTATTTGCGCAGAAAAATCACCAGCAACACCAAGGCGATGATCCCCAACACGATGCCGCCGGTGATGTAAAAAATCTTGAGGTACTTGCGGGCCTTCTCGTCTTCGGCTGCCAGCAGGCGCTGATGCTCCTGTTCCCGCGCCGCCAAGGCTTCAGCCTCGATCTGCGCGTCGGTCTTGTTCACCAAGGAATCGCCCTGGATTTTCGGTTCCCATTCCTCCGCGAACATCTCCGGGTGGGAGGCCGCATGCAGCTCCTGCATGTCGAACATTTTGCTGCTGCCCTCCGCTTTGTTCAGAAGCTTGCCCAGCCGCAGCCGCTTGGCGTCGGCCAACCAGTTGAGGTGTTCGGGGGTATTGCTCAGCGGGCAATTCATTTCTTCAGACATGGGGGAACTCCTACCTGATCAAACAAGAAAATGCTTGGGAACAACCGGCGGATTGTATCCCCAACAATGGCTTTTGCGCTCAGCGGCACCAGCCTGGCCGGCTTTGCGGGCCTTTCCCATAGGATTTCACCCACCCCGCCCGACGGAACCACCCCATGGACCTCATCCACCGCGCCTCAAACAACCCCTCCCAAATCATCCGCCTTGGCCCTTATGCAATTGAGCCCTTGCTCTCACGGGCGCAAACCGGTGCCGCTTCGGCCTATCGGGTGCGCATTGAAGCCCACCAAACCACGGCGGTCAGCTTTCACAAGCAAGCCGAAGAATTTTATTTCGTGCTCTGTGGCAGCGGCACCGCCCGTTTGAACGGCCAGCCGCATGCCTTGCAAGCCGGCGATTTTTTGCGCCTGCCGCCGGGCACCACCCACGGCTTCACCGCCGGCCCCAACGGCTTGGAGATGCTCGACTTCCACACCCCTGGCTGCTTCCCCGACCATGACACGTTCTTCGTCGGCCAAGCACCGGCAGGCTTCAAAGGGCAAACCGGAAATAACGGGTAGAATGCCGCCTTCTTGGACGCGGCGAGTCGCCGCGTCTACTACTTTTTTCCCCCTTCACGCCGTGAGGCATTAAGGACCGTTCCATGTCACGCGCCAACGCCCGTCGTATTGCCCGTCTCGAAAAAGAAACCACTGCCCAAGGAGCTCATGCCCGCAAAGGCGTGCCTGTCGTCTTGACCGATGCCAAGCGCGGCATCCGCCTGCAAAAAGCCATGGCCGAAGCCGG
>CAZVNU010000013.1:8874-16650 GCA_964628335.1 uncultured Phycisphaeraceae bacterium | reverse complement strand
GGGGCCTTTTCCAAAATGCTCGATTTTTTCGGCGGTTGTTCGCCTTCGCTTGCCGACCGCGCCACCCGCTTCGCCCCCGGCTCGGTGCGGGTGTTGGTCTCCGACTTGCTTTGGCCGGTGGCGCCGGAGTTGCCGGTGCGCCATTTGGTGACCGGCTCGGCCTTCGCCGCCGTGGTGCAGGTGCTGGCCAAGTCCGAAGCGGAGCCACCCAAACTCGGTGCCACCCGCCTGTTCGACCGTGAGAGCGGCGAAGAGCGCCAGGTTTTCGTCGATGCCCGCATCGCCAAAGCCTACAGCGACAATCTGGCCGCCCACCGCGAAGCGTGGGGTCTGGCCTGCCGCGCGCGCGGGGCGCAACTGATCGAGACGACGGACGCGGATTGCTTCCCCGCGTTCAAGTCGGCGCCCTTTTTGCAGGCGCGCTTGCTGGAGCCCGGATAACCATGCCCATCTTCGCCCTGCCCCTGGCTTTGTTCGCCCTCTCCGCGTTGCCCGTGCTGGCCACGGTGTATTTTTTGTCATCGCGCTATCGGCGGCGCGAGGTGTCGTCGCTGCTGCTGTGGCCCAAAGACGCGCTGCCCAAGGGGGGGGGGCGCAAGACCAGCCGCTTCCGCTCTTCCCGTTTGCTGTTGTTGGAACTGCTCATTTTGTTGCTGTTGGCCCTGGCCGCAGCCGGCCCTTTGCTGGGTCTGGCCGCCGGTCGGCGCACGGTGTGCGTGGTGCTGGACGACCGGGTGTCGATGCGCGCCCATGACGGCGGGGCGGTGTCGGCGCGCATGCGGGCGGTGGCGGCGCTGAAAAAAGAATTGGCCAATCTCGGCCGGTTTGAGGCACGCTTTGTGGTGGCCGGCCCGCAGCCGCGCGCGGTGGGCGCGGCCACCTCGCTTGAAGAAGTCGAGCGATTGCTCGGCGATGCCGCCGCTCCCCAAACGGTGTGGCCCTGCCTGTCTGAAACCGGTGATTTGTCCGCCGCGCTGACCTTGGTGGGCCAGACCGCCCCGCCGGGTGCGGTGGTGTTGGTGTTTTCCGACCGGCGCGCGCCGGAGCAATTGCCCGCCGCGGTGCGCTGGCAAGCGGTGGGCTTGCCGCTGGCCAACATGGGCATCACCGCCGCCGCGCGCGGCAAGCAGGACCAGGTGCACCGCGCCCTGATCGAGGTCGCCAATTTCTCCACCGCCGCCGCCACGGCGCAACTGTCCTTGGAGCAGGCCGATGGCGCCGGCGGCTGGCAGTCCGCCGGCTCGGTGGCCGTGCCATTGGCCGGCGGTGCCCGCGAGACGGTGGTGCTGCCCAATGCCGGCACCCGTTCGTTGCGGGTGCGCCTCGGCGGTTCCGATGCGCTGGCCGAAGACGACAGCGTGCTGCTGCTGCCCGAACCCGAGCGCGTGCTCAAAGCCAAGGTTGAGGTGGCGGACGCCAAATTGCAGCAAGCCCTGGGCCAGGCTCTCAAGGCCATCGGCGTGGCGGAGGGGACCCAAGGCGCGCACCTTTTGATCACCGACCAGGCGCCCGCGCCCGTCGCCGGTGCCAAGCCGCCGGAAAATCCAAGCGCGGTCCCGGCGGTGCCTGCTGCCGTGGAGCCCAGTGCGCCCTTGCCCAACATCTGGGAATTGCGCCTTGAAACCGGCAAAGAAAAAGAATCCCACCAAGCCTTCACCGGCCCGTTCATCCTGAATCGCAGCCATCCGCTGACGCGTGGCCTGTCGTTGGAAGGGGTGGTCTGGGGCGTGCCGCCGGCCGGATTGGCCGTGCATGGCGACGATGAGGAAATCATCGGCCTTGGCGACCGTTCGCTGCTGGTGGACCGCCTGTTCCCCGGCGGCGAGCACCGCCTGCGGATGGTCTTTGCGCCGTGGGTCTCCACCTTGGATCAGACGCCGGCCTTCCCGATTTTGCTGGCCAACCTGGCCGATTGGCGTTTGGACCATGAGCCGGGTTTGCGGCGCTCCAATTGGCGCCAAGGCGAGGCGGTTCGGGTGGCGGTGCCGGTGTCTTTGACGGGTTCGCATGCGCGGGTGTGGCAATTGACCGCGCCGGATGCCCCGCCATCGGAGTGGCGCGGCGGGCCGGTGTTTGAATTGCCGGCTTCAAGGCCGGGGGCGCATGTGTTTGGCGCGCTGGGGGCTGATGGCGCCAAATACCAATGGCCGTTCCAGGTCAATTTGTGCAATGCCGAAGCCTCTGATCTGCGCGAGGCCGCCAGTGCGCAAGCCGGGCAATGGCCGGCCGAAGTCAAGACCGAGGGGCGCTTCAAACTGGCTTTCGTGTTGATTCTTTTGGCGCTGGGCCTGCTGATGCTGCATGCCCACTGGGTGAAGAAGGGGGCCGAACAATGATCCAGTTCCAGGAACCCTATTGGCTGCTGGTGCTGATTCCCGCCAGCGTGCTGTTCTGGCTGGTGCGGCCGGCCACCGTCTGGCTGTTTGCCTTGCGCGCCGGCGTGGTGCTGTCGTGCTGCCTGGCCCTGGCCCGGCCGTCATGGCACATGAAGGATGCCAGCGGCACGGTGGTGTTGGTGGCCGACCGCAGTTTGTCGATGCCGGTGTCCGCCGCCGCCGGCCACAAGGAAGCCGTTTCGCTGCTGGTGCACAACATGGCGCGCAATGATTTGCTCGGGGTGGTGGCCTTTGGCGAGCAGGCGATGGTCGAGCGCGCTCCGGCGTATGGCGAATTGGACTCCCCGGTGCTGGATGTGGGGGGCGAGGCTTCCAGTCTGGCGGAGGCCATCGACCGTGCGGTTTCGCTGATCCCCGAGGGCGACCCGGGACGGATTCTGGTGGTTTCCGACGGCCGTTTCACCGGTGATGCGCCGGCCGGGGCCGCCTTCCGCGCGGCGGCGCGCGGCATCCCGCTGGACCACCGCCTGCTGGCCCGGCCCGAGGCCGGCGACATCGCCATCGAAAAGGTGTCGGCCCCGCAAAGCGTGCCGCCCAAGGAAGGCTTCAGCCTGTCCGCCTTTGTGCGCTCGCCGGTGGCGCTGGAGGTTGCCGATGAATTGACCCGTGACGGCACGGTGGTGGCTTCCGGAGGGCGCATGTTGGCACCGGGGCTCAACCGTCTGGTGTTCCGCGACCGCCTGTTGCAAAAAGGCGCGGCCCAATACGCCCTGCGCGTGGTGGCCAAGGATGCCGCCCACCCCGATCCGGTGCCGGAGAACAACACCGCCCGCCTGCTGGTGACGGTCCAAGGCCCACCGCCGGTGTTGCTGGTGACGCAAACTCCCGGCGGTGGCCTGGAGCGCCTGCTCACCGCCGGCGGGGTGGAGGTGCGCACGGTCAAGCCCGACCGGGCACCGATGGATCTGGCCCAGCTCTCCGGCGTTTCGGCGGTCATTCTGGAAAACATCGCCGCCGCCGAATTGCCCGGCGGGGCCACCGAAACCTTGGCCCGCTGGGTGCGCGCCGGCGGCGGCCTGTTGATGACCGGCGGCAAGAAATCCTTTGGCCCGGGGGGCTACTTCAAAGGGCCCTTGGATCCCATTTTGCCGGTGTCGATGGAATTGAAGCAGGAGCACCGGAAATTGTCGCTGGCCATCGTCACCACCCTGGACTGCTCCGGCAGCATGGGCGCGCCCTGCCCGGGCATGCCGGGAAAAACCAAGATGGACATGGCCAACCTGGGGGCCGCCCAAGTCGTCGAACTGCTCTCGCCCATGGATGAATTCGGTGTCATCGCGGTGGACACCGCACCCCATGAAATCGTGCCCATCGGCCCCAACGACAATCCGCAGGGCGTGTCTTCGGTCGTGCGGCGCATCGGCGTGACCGGGGGGGGCATCATGATCGAGAAGGCGCTGGTCGCCTCGGCCGGGATGCTCAAGAACGCCAAGGCCGCCACCAAGCATCTGATCCTGTTCGCCGATGCCTGCGACGCCGAGGCGCCCGGCGACTACAAGCGTCTGGTGCCGGCCATGGTCAAGGATGGCATGACCGTCAGCGTGATCGGCATGGGCAGTGAACGGGATCCCGACGCCGGCCTGCTCAAGGACATCGCCAGGCTCGGCGGAGGCCAGTGTTATTTCGCCGAGGATCCGGGCAAGATCCCGCATTTTTTTGCGCAGGACACCTTCACCGTGGCCCGCAGCACCTTCGTCGAGGAAACCACCGCCCAAGGCGTGGCCCCCGGCATGACCATGATCACCGGCCAAGCGGCCGGAACATTTCCCGCCGTCGGCGGCTACAACCTGACCTATGCCAAAGAAGGCACCGTGGTCGCCAGCGTGTCCAAGGACGAATACGCCGCGCCGATTTGCGCCTCATGGCGTGTCGGCGCCGGCCGGGTGGCGGTGTACGCCGCCGAGGTGGACGGCAAATTCACCGGTCCGATGGGTTCCTGGCCCGGCAGCGGCCACTTCTTCACCAGTCTGGCCCGCTTTGTGGCGGCCAAAGACGCCAGTGATTTCGCCGTCACCCAAGAGGTGGAAGACGGCGTGGCCCGGGTGCGCGTGCACCTGCCGCCCCAGCGCGCCGCCTTCGGCAAAAAGCCGGTGGTCCACGCCCTGCAAGGGGTCCCCGGCCGTGATCCGGTCGAGCGCGTGCTGGACATGCAATGGGAAGACGCCGACACCCTGGTCGCCAGCGTGCCCATGCGCGCCGGGGCCACCACCCTGTGTTCGGTGAATCTGGAAGACGGCACCGGCAAGGACCAGGACATCACCCGTTTGCAATTGCCGCCGGTGCGCCTGCCCTATCCGCCTGAATATGCCCTGCACACCGGCGGCGCCCGGGCCGGCCAAGAACTGCTCACCCGCTTGTCGCAAGCCACCGGCGGCGTGGACCGCACCGACCTTGGCAGCATTTGGCAGGATATTCCCCGCCGCCAGCGCCTGCATGATTGGACCGCCTGGGTGCTGGTGGGAGCCTGCGTGCTGCTGTTGCTCGAAGTGCTTGAGCGCCGTACGGCGTTGGTGTCAGGTTCCTTGGTCTTTGTGGCTTCTGCAGTGCTGGCGCTGCGCCGGCTCACTGGCGGTTCTTCCGGGTCCAAAACGGCGCCAGAGGCCAAAGTTCCGACTTCGGCAACGGATGCGTCCAAGACTGTGCCCGCTGCCGGTGGCAAAATCGCGTCCCGGAACGATCCCATGGGCGAATGGCGCGAGTATGTGGCCAAGCAAAAAGCCAAACAAGCCGGCGCCAACCCCAATGCCGCCAAGCCGCAAGATGCCCCAACCCCGGATGGCGGCGTATTGGGGGCCTTGGGCCAGGCCAACAAGAAGCGGAAGCGTTAGGTTTTCCACGATTTCCTGCGGGTTTGACAGGAGAAAAGGAATCGGTATGATTTCCGTCCCTTCGCCGCAAGGCGGGAGGCGCTTAGCGAGTTCACCCCTGAGGGCGTAGCTCAATTGGTTAGAGCATCAGACTGTCTATCCGAAGGTTGCGGGTTCGAGTCCCGTCGCCCTCGCTAAGAAACAAAAAACCCGGCGCAAGCCGGTTTTTTTTTGATGGTTCACTTGATGTTTCACTTTGAACGCCAAGGGCGTTGTGTTTTATTTGCCCAGTTCCGCCACCACCCAGTCGCCGATTTCGCTGGTGCTGTAGCCGCTGCGGTCGAGTTTTTTGCCGGTGAACTTGGGGGTCACGCGCTTGACGGCGGCGGTGATCGCTTCGCCGGCTTGCACCATCTTGGTGTCGCCATTCTTGCGGCCGGTTTCGCAAAGCAACATGCCCATGGCGTCGCAGGCGGCCAAGGGGTTGGCTTTGTTTTGGCCGGCGATGTCGGGACTGGAACCGTGGATGGGCTCGAACATGCCGGTGCAACCCTTGTTGGGGTTGAGGTTGCCCGATGCGGCGATGCCCATGCCGCCGGCGATGGCGGCACCCAGGTCGGTGATGATGTCGCCGAACATGTTGGGGACGACGATCACATCGTAGAGCTCGGGGCGGGTGGCCATGTACATGCAGCAGGCGTCGACATGGTGGTAGCCGACTTCCACCGTGGGGTAATCCTTGGCGACGCGGTCGAAGGTGCGCTTCCACAGGTCGCCGCAGAAGGTCAGCACATTGGTCTTGTGGACCAAGGTCAGGTGCTTGCGCTCGCGGCGGCTGGCCAAGTCAAAGGCGTAACGACAGGCGCGCTCGCAGCCGTGGGAGGTGGCGATCATTTCCTGGGTGGCGACTTCATGCTCGGTGCCCTTGCGGTGGATGCCGCCGGCACCGGAGTACAAATCTTCGGTATTTTCGCGCACGACCACGAAGTCGATTTCCTTGGCGGTCTTGTCCTTGAGCGGGGTCTCCACGCCGGGATAGAGATTGACCGGGCGCAGGTTGATGTACAGATCCAAGGCGAAGCGCAGTTTCAGCAGCAGGCCTTTTTCCAACACGCCGGGTGCGATGGAGGGCAGGCCGACGGCGCCAAGATAGATGGCGTCGAACTTGCGCAGTTCTTCGACCTGCTCGTCGGTGATCGGCACGCCTTGGCGGGCGATGGAGCGGCCGCCGTAATCAAAGTCGGTGGTCTTGACCGTGATGTCGAATTTTGGGGCGACGGCGCATAGGGCGCGGACGGCTTGGGCGGTGACTTCGGGGCCGGTGCCGTCGCCGCCGATGAGGGCGAGATTGAGGGTGGACATGGTTTGAAAAAAAGAGGCGTATAAAAAGGGCGCGTAGCGTAAGCCAAAGAACCCCGACCGTCAGGGAGGGGACGGACATCCGTGGGTTCTGGCAGTGTGCGAGCGTCCCCTCCCTGACGGTCGGGGTTCTTTGGCTTCAGGACGGTCCCTCAAGCGCGCTTGCCGACAAGAATCCGCGGCAAATTCTCATGATCTTTCAGAATCCGCACCTCCAACCACCCCGCTTGGCGGGCCAGGTCGGCCGCCTGCTCCGCGTGCCATGAGGCCAGCTCCAGCGCCATCCAGCCGCCGGATTTCACGAAATTTCCGCCTTGTTCAATCAACGGGCGCAAGTGTGACAAGCCATCTGTCCCGCCGCGTAGGGCGGTCACCGGTTCGTGGTCCTTGACATTTTTCTCCACGGCTTCCCACTCGTGGTCGGGGATGTAAGGCGGGTTGGACAGCAGGAAGTCGAAGGTTTCGCCGGCCAAAGGGGCCAAGAGGTCGCCGTGCAGGAAGGAAACCTGCGTTTCAACGCCCAGCAGGCGGGCGTTTTCTTTCGCCACTTCCAACGCGGCTTGGCTGATGTCGGTGGCGGTGATTCGCGCGTTTTTGGCTTTGGGCAGGAATTTGGCCAGCGTCAGTGCGATGGTGCCCGAGCCGGTGCCGATGTCGCACAGGCGCAGGATGTGCCCTTCTGCTTGGGCGCCCTTGGCTTTTTCCGTCTCCAGCACGAATTCCACCAAGGTTTCGGTGGCCGGGCGCGGCACCAAAGTGGCAGGGGTGACTTTCAGGGTCAGGCCGAAGAACGGCGCTTTGCCGATGAGGTAGTCGATGGGTTCATGGGTCAGCGCGCGTTGCACCAAGGCGCGGAAGGTGGCTTTTTCTTCCGGCGTGGCCGGGCGGTCCATTTCCAGATACAAACGCAGCCGGTCCGGGTAGTTCAGCACATGGGACAGCAGCATTTCCGCCTGTCGGCGGGCAAACTCAAGGCCGGCCTGCTCAAAGCGCCGGGTGGTCCAGGTGAGCAGGGTGCGGGTGGTCCAGTAATCTTGTGGATGAGCAGGGGTGGCGGACATGGGCAGGGAGTATAGGTGTCGGCAGGGAACCGTCATTTCGGCTATCCTTCCCGCCCCTTTCGCCCTGGCCGTGTGGCCTCGGCACCCCTTTTGGTCACTGCAAGCCGTCTTCAAGGCTTGCCCCTCCCAAGGAAAAACCGTCATGGTCAAGAT
>CAZVNU010000013.1:0-8864 GCA_964628335.1 uncultured Phycisphaeraceae bacterium | reverse complement strand
GGTCAAGATTCGTATGAAGCGCGTGGGTCGTCGTCACCGTTCCGATTTCCGTTTGGTGGTGTGCGATTCCCGCACCCCCCGTGACGGCCAGGTGCTCGAAGAAGTGGGCACCTACGCCCCGCAGACCAAAGACGCCGCCAAGCAATTCTCCGTCAACGCCGAGCGCGTGAAGTACTGGTTGTCGGTCGGCGCCCAGCCCACCGAAACCGCCCACGATTTGCTGGCCCAAGCCGGCTTGGTGACTGCCCTCAAGCAGACCGCCCGCGATGCCAAGAAGACCGATGAGTTGCGCGCCATCACCGCCGCTTCCAAGAAGTTGCAGCTCGAGAAGGAAGAGCGCAAGGCCAAGGAAGCCAAGAAGGCCAAGGCCGACAAAGCAGCCGCCTGAATTTGATTCCACAATGGATAACGCCCCGGCAAAACACTGGTTTTGCCGGGGCGTTATGCTTTTCGCCCATGCACTTCGACATCCTCACTTTGTTCCCCGACATGTTTTCCGGCGTTTTTGGCGCCTCCATCCTCAAACGCGCGGCGGAGACGGTGTCTGATCCGGCGCACAAGGAGGATCGCAGCAAGGACCGGCCGCCGGTCGCTTCGTATGCCGTGCACAACCTGCGTGATTGGACCACCGACAAATTCCGCCGGGTGGATCAGCCGCCTTTTGGCGGCGGGCCGGGCATGGTGCTGCAATGCCAGCCGATTTGGGATGCGGTGATGGCGGTGGAAGCCCAGCGGCCGGCCAAGGCCCGCCGCATTGTGATGACGCCCACCGGTGTGCCGTTGACGCAGAGACTCTGCGAAGAGTTGGCCAAAGAAGAGCGTTTGCTCATCATTGCCGGCCACTATGAGGGCTTTGACCAACGGGTGCTGGATGCTTTGGAACCGTTGGAAATTTCCATCGGCGACTATGTGCTTTCCGGGGGGGAATTGCCGGCCATGGTGTTGGTGGATGCCTTGGTGCGGTTGATCCCCGGTTCTTTGGGGGGCCAGGATTCAGCCCATTTTGATTCCTTTTCACCGGGGGCCAAGCGGCTGCTGGATCACCCGCATTACACCAAGCCCGGGGAGTGGCAGGGGCGGGAGGTGCCCGAAGTGCTGCTGTCTGGCAATCATGGTGCCATTGATAAGTGGAGGGAAAAGAAGGCGTTGGATTTGACGCGAGCGCGGCGCGCGGATTTGTTGGGGGAAAATCAAGTGTCGGCTTAAGAAAACGATTTGCGACGCGTTCTTCACTCGGGATGCATATTTTGCATTGTCTTTTGCGCTGGGGGCGGGTAGTCTTTCCCATTCATCCACATTCTTTTTCGGCTTCAAGGATTTCATCATGTCCCACCCATCTTTCCCTGCCTCGTCCCGTCGCCTGCTTACCGCAATGCTGGTGGCCGCCTTGTTTGCCACTTCGGCCACGAAGGCACGGGCGGCGGAGGTGACCGATGAGCAGATTGAAAAGACCATTGATGCGTTTAAAAAAGCAATTTTGAAGTCGCAGGCGGGGAACGGCCGCTTCCCCGGTCAATGGGATGGCGCCCATGGCGGCCCGGCAGGTGGCACGGCCATGGCCACGCTGGCGTTGTTGTCGGCGGGTGAATCCATGCAGCGCAATGAAATTGAAAAGGCACTGGCGTTCCTGGAGAAAACGCCGATCACCCAGACCTATACCGTGGGGGTGGTAGCCCATGTGTGGTCCTACTTGCCGTTCGCCAATTATTTGCCTCATGAGGATAAGTTGCAAAGCACCATCAAGCAGGTTTTGGCGGCGAAAGCCTCGGGGAAAAACATGTTTTGGGGCGATTACAGCACGGCAGCTCCTTCCAAGCGCGATGATTTGTCGGTGATGCAGTACTGTGTGTTGGCGTTGTGGCAGGGCCGCAAGCGCGGCATTGCCATTGATTCCTATCTGTGGGACGGCATCGCCGATCACATGATCAAGCGTCAAAATCCCGATGGCGGATGGAGTTACCTCCCCGGTCAGCATTCCACCGAAAGCATGACCTGCGCCGGTCTGACCATTTTGTATGTGTGCCAGCAGGAGCGCGACCGCACCCGCACCAAGGCGGATCCCAAGATGGTCGCCGCCATCGACCGCGGCCAAGCCTATCTCGAGAAACACTTCACGGTGGATGGCCACAACAACACCCACATCACCCAGGGCAGTGAGAGCAGAAACCTCAATGGCTACCACATGTACGGCTACGAGCGCATCGCACTCGCCTCGGGCCTGCGCTACATCAAAGGAAAGGACTGGTTCACCGCCATCGCGGGCAAGATCGTGGCCGACGGCGTGGCCAAGGCTGGTTCGCAGGAAAACCGCGCTTTCAAGCTGATGTTCATGGCGCGCGGAAAATCGCCGGTGTGGTGCAACAAATTGATCGTCAAGGGCGCCAACTGGCGCAACCGGCCCAATGACATTTATTTCGCCAGCGCCTGGCTGTCGGAAATGACCAAGGGTGATTTGAACTGGGTGGCGGTGGACATCAATTCCACCTCCGACCGCTGGCTCAACGCGCCGATCAGTTATTTGTCGGTGGACTCCAAGCTCACGCTGGACGAAGCCCAGGAAAAGAATCTGCGCGGCTATGTGGATCATGGCGGCATTCTGGTGCTCAATGCGGAAAACGGCGCCGCCGCCTCGTCCGTCCGCGATCTGGCCAAAAAACTGTACCCGCAATACAGTCTTGGCAAGCCCTTGGATGCGGGCATGCTGGCCGATGGCTTTCCCGACGGTTCGGTGCCGGGTGTGCAGACCATCAACAATGGCGCCCGCGACATGGTGGTGGTGATCGGCAGCGATTTCGGCATGAAATGGCAGGCGGAAGCAACCCCCAACTACGGCAGCCCGCATTGGCGCTTTTTGTTCAATCTCTACAAGGTGGCCTCGGATCGCGGCAAGCGGGTGCCGCGCTTGATCAGCCCGTTTGAAATGCCCAGCCGCGCGCGCAGCGGCGACACGGTGAAAGTGGTGATCCCCAAGTACAAGGGCAACAGCCAGCCGGAGAACAAGCCCTACGACATCATGGACATCTATGTGGGCAACCGCACCGGTGCCAGCGTGAAAACCGACATGGAAACGGAGTTGGCCAAACTGGGCGACTCCGACGCCTCGCTGGCCCACCTGATGGGCACCGATGCGGTGACTTTCAGCGCCGAGGAAATTGCCGGAATCAAGGCCTTCGCCCAAAAGGGCGGCACCGTGTTGCTGGAAACGGTGGGTGGGCACAACGGCAAGAATGGCATGTTCGCCTCCAGCGCCAAGGAAGCCCTGCGCGAAGCCTTTGGCGTGGACGGCCGGCCGGCCGACACCCATCCGCTTGCCGGCGAGAGCCCCTTGGTCACCGGCATGGAATTCAAGAACATGCAGGACCACACGGCGATCGACCGGGTGTTGTGGCGGCAGGCGACGGTGGAGCGCGGCATGCGCGACACCAAGATGCGGGTGGAAGCCATCAGCCTCAAGGGTGCGGATGGCAAAGAGCGCGACGCGGTGCTGTTCTCGGACGAAGACCTGACCTTGGGCATGAACCGGGTGCGCACCTACGGCATCAACGGCTATGCGCCGGACACCGCGCAGCACTTCATGCTCAATGTGCTGGCCGAGGCATTCAAGAGCAAGCCGTCGGGGAAATAACCCATGCCGGCCCTTTCTTGGCGCCCTCGTGTATGGCCCTGTGTCTTTGCATTGGCCTTGGGGCTCGCCTGTGCCAGATATTCCATGCCGATCATGTTGGGATGGGTGTGCCTTGGTACGGCCACAGGGGTGTGTGCGGTGGGCTTTTGGCGCAAGTGGCAGGGGGGGCGGTCTGCCTGGCTGCTCACCGGGTGCATGTTGCTCGCCGGCTTTGGCTTCGGCTTGTTGCGTGGCGAACTTGCCCAACGGGTGGCGGCGGATTCCATCGCCCAATGGGTCGGGGAGGAGCGCCGCTTGCTGCGGGTGACCGGCACGCTGATGGCGGAGCCGGAAGCGACCGCTCCGGACGAGGGGGCATTCGCCGCATTTGCGCATCGCCTGCCCGGGGAGCGGTTTCAATTGGCGGTGTCGGCTGTGGCAGCGAACGGGGGACAGGTTCCGGCATGCGGAGTATTGGCCGTTTTTCGACCTGCGGGGGAGGCGCCCATCCATGCCGGTGACCAGATTGAGATGCTGGGGTGGTTGTCCGCGCTCAAGGGGCCGCAGAACCCCGGCGAATTCAACATGCGCGAGCACCTAAGGCAAAAAGGCGTGACGGCACGCTTTGTCACCCGTCAGGTGACGGTGGTGGCGGCAAGTCGCGTGTCTTTGCCCCGCTGGCGCGCACAGGCGGCCAAGCGGGCGGACGCTTCGTTGCTGGCTGGTCTGCATGCGGACAAGCCGCCGCGCACCACCTTGGTCAGGGCCTTGCTTTTGGGTGCGCGCGGCGGCGAAGGGCAGGCCGAATTGTGGCGGGATTTTCAACATGCCGGCCTGGCCCATGTGTTGGCGATTTCAGGCGCCAATGTGGGCATTTTCTTGTTGGGGGTGTGGTGGCTGGGGCGGCTGGTTTCGGGTCGGCCGGACCGTGCCGCGGGTGGCGTCTTGGTGGTGATCGGTTTGTTTTTGCTGGTGGTCCCCGATGATACGCCGGTGCTGCGCGCGGGTGTGATGGCCGCCCTGCTGGCAGTGGCTTATGGTTTGGGGCGGCCGGTGCCGGGCTTGTTTGCCTTGGGGGTGTCGGCCTTGTTCCTGCTGGTGTGGCGACCGATGGAATTGTTTTCACCCGGTTTTCAATTGACTTTTGCCGCCGTGGGGGCGTTGTTCCTGTTCACGCGGCCCATCACCGGCAAGCTCGAAGTGTGGCTGACTGGCCGCCTGCCGATTGAAAATACGGAGCGCTTGTCTTTGCCGCGCCGGTTTGGCCGTCAAGTGCTGCATGGGGTGCTGGAGACGGCGGTGGCCTGCGGCGTGGTGTTTTTGGCAGTGTTGCCCCTGTTGATGCTGCACTTTGACGCGATCAGCCCATTGGCGGCGCTATTCTCATTGCTGGCGGCACCGGCGGCGGCGCTGTTGATGTGGGTGGGCTATGCCAAAATCGTGCTGGGTTTGATCTGGGAGCCTTTGGGCGCGGTGTTGGCCTGGCCCACGGAAGGGTGCGCTGATGCGCTGGCTGCCTTGGTGCATTTTTCGGCCAGGGTGCCGGGTGCGCAGGTGGCGTTGGTCAAGCCGGCAAGTGGGTTCATGGTCGCCGTCGCCTTGGCGGGGACATGGGGGGTGTTTTGGGCTTGGAGCCGTGAAGGGGCGGAGAATGCCGTTGCCCCCCAAGGCAAGCGTTGGCGCCTGCCTTGGGGAACCGGGCCATGGCTGCTTCTTCTTTTGGCAGTATCCGGTTTGGCCGCCGAGCAAGTTTATGCCCATCATCAGTTGCGTTCGCCCCCCGGTTTGCGT
Organism: uncultured Phycisphaeraceae bacterium; assembly: GCA_964628335.1. Classification (GTDB taxonomy): domain Bacteria; phylum Planctomycetota; class Phycisphaerae; order Phycisphaerales; family Phycisphaeraceae; genus CANIYR01. The sequence continues at coordinate 3,469 of CAZVNU010000013.1, read as the reverse complement.
CTGCATGCCTTGGCGGTGGGGGATGGTTCCTGTTTCGTGTTGGAGACTTCGGAGCGGGCCGTGTTGTTTGATTGCGGTTCGCGCACCCTGGCCCGCCCCGGCGAGCGGGTGGCGGTGCCGGCGCTGCGCCGTTTGGGTGTGCGTTCCTTGGACGCTTTGATCGTGTCGCATGCCGACCTGGACCATTTCAACGGCATGTTGGAAGTGGCCGATGCGTTTGAAGTGCGGGCGGCTTACCTTGGCCCCAGCGTGTGGGCCGAAGCCGGCGATGACGCCGGCAGCACCTCCGGCGTGCTGTTGGCCGGTTTGCGGGCACGCGGCGTTGCCTGCCACCCCATTGTGCGCGGCTGGCGCATGGAGTTGGGCCCGGATGCCCATGTCGAGGCATTGTGGCCCACGCCGCAAACCGCGCCCACCGATTCCCGCAACAACCAGTCGGTGGTGCTGCGCGCCAGTCAAGGGGCGCACCGCCTGCTGTTGTCGGCCGATTTGGAGGCCGATGGCATGCGCAACCTGTTCAAAGTGGAGCCAGACCTCAAAGCCGAAGTGGCCGACCTGCCGCACCATGGCGGTTTTGTGGCGGAAAGCCCGCGTTGGCTGGCCAATGTGGCGCCCCAGCGGGTGATCCAATCGTCTTCTTTGACCCGCTTTGAGAGCGAGAACAGCCAGCAGTGGACGCCCTTGCTGGAAAAGGCCGGTGTGCGGCGGCAGGTGACCGGGCAGGCGGGCTGGGTGCGGTTGGCGTTGCCGCCGAGCGAAAAATGATCGTGGGGCGGGTATCCTGTCCGTCCTTATGCCCACCTTATTCTCCGATGTTCTGAGTTTGATTGATCGCGGCGGCCCGGTGATGTATCCCATCCTGGGGCTGTCGGTGATCGCCATGGCCATCGTGTTCGAGCGCTTCTGGCGCTTGTTGTCGTGGAATTCCGCCGCTGCCCACAAAATGGCCGCCGACATGGCCCGCCATTTGCGCGCCGGCCGGGTGGACGAGGCCAAGGCTTTGGCCGCCGCCAGTGACACGCCGTATGGTGCGCTGGTGACCGACATGCTGGCGGAAGAAAAAGCCAGCGAGGCGCTGGCCGCCGAAGTGATCGAAAAACAGGATGCGCGCATCCACCGCGGCTTCGCCTTTTTGTCCACGGTGGTCACGGCCGCCCCGATGCTTGGCATCCTGGGCACGGTGTCGGGCGTGATCCACGCCTTTCACGCCATTTCGATGGCCGGCAAGGAAGGCGCCGAAAAAGCCGCCGGCAGCGGCGTGGATCTGCAAGCCCTCTCCGGCGGCATTGGCGAGGCGCTGATCGCCACCGCCGCCGGCATCGGCGTGGCCCTGCTGGTGCTGGTGCCGCACAATATCCTGCGCGCCAAAGCTGACCGCACCACCGCGCATCTGGAGACGCTGGCACAGGCGGCGGTTTCAAGCGGTGTTTGAAAAAGTAGACGCGGCGGCCCGCCGCGTCCGGGAAAATAACATCAACAGCAACGCGCGCCAAGTTTTCGGCGCGCGTTGTTTTGCATTGGATCCAGCGAACGCGGCGGGCCGCCGCGTCTACTTTTTTACAGCCCGTATTCCTTCCACCTTCTTGCCACCTGCGCCTCCATCTCCTGGGTCATCGTCAAGATCTCCGGGAAATCGCGCACCGCATGGCCGCCGCATTCCTCACCCTTCCACTTGGCCGTCGCGTCAAAGCCGATCTTGTGGCCGGCGCCAAGGCGCGGCGCGGCGTGGTCGAGGATGTCCAACGGCCCGTTGACGATTTCAATGTCGCGCCCCGGGTCGCAGTTGGCGCACAGGTGGAACAGCACCGCCTCGTGGTCGTGCACATTGACCGACTCATCCACCACCACGATGCTCTTGGTCCAGGCCATTTGGCCGGCGCCCCAGATCGCGTGCATCACGCGGCGGGCTTGCAGGGGGTATTCCTTTTTGATGCTGATGAAAGCGCAATTGTGGAAGGCGCCGAACATCGGCAGGTCGTAGTCCACGATGTCGGGCACCAAGGTTTTGAGCAACGGCAGGAATACCCGCTCGGTGGCTTTGCCCAGGTAATAGTCTTCCTGCGGCGGCTGGCCGACGATGGTGGTGGGGTAGATGGCGTTTTTGCGGGTGGTGACGCAGGTGGCGGTGAAGATGGGGTAGCGGTCGGGCAGCGAATAGAAACCGGTGTGGTCGCCAAACGGTCCTTCAAACACGGCTTCCTCACCCAAGGGCGCGCCGGTGCGCGGGTCGTAGCCCACGCCGCCGGCCTTGGTGGACACATGGCCTTCGATCACGATTTCGGCGTCGGCCGGCACCTGCATGTCGATGGTCTTGCACTGCACCAGTTTCACCGCTTCGCCTTGCAGGAAACCGGCCAGCAGCAATTCAGAAATGCCCGGTGGCATCGGCGCGGTGGCGGCATAAGGCATGACCGAAGAACCGCCCAAGACGATGGCGCAGGGCATGCCCTGTGGCATGGGCGCCCCGCCCATGGGATTCGGATTGCCGGAATGCTCACGAGCGAGGCGCTCGTGCCACGCCTTCCATGCGCGCCAGTGGCGGGCGCCGTCATGGTGCATGTGCCAGTGCATGGCGGTGGTCTTTTTCCCCAAAAGTTGCGCCCGGTACATGCCGATGTTGCGGCTGGGTCGGGGTTCGCCCGTCAATTTTCCGGCATCATCCGGATGGATGGTGAAGATTTGGCCAAGGGTGATGTAGCGGCCCGATCCGCCGGCGGTGCCGGCCTGCTCGGGCGTCAGGTTGTAGCCCACCGCAATCGGGTCGCCGTCGAGCGGCCAGCATTTGAGAATGGGGAAGGAGGAAAGGTCGATGTCATCGCCGGTCATCACCACTTCCTGGCAGGCGCCCGATGCCACCATCTTGGGCGCCAGACCGGCGATTTTGGCCAGTTCCAAGCCCTTTTTCATTTTCTCCATCAGCCCCACGGGCGGCTCCGGCTTGATCAGGTGGCCGAGCTTGTCGCCAAGCGCGTCAAAGCCGCCCGCTTCGCAGCCCAGTGCCAGTTCGAGGCGGGAGTAGGAGCCGAAAGCGTTGATCAGCAGCGGGTACTTGGAGCCTTCCACATTCTCGAACAGCAGCGCTTTGCCCCCCAGATCGTGGTGCCTGGGGTCGAAAGCGGCGGCCGTGGCGCTGGCTTTGGCCGCCTTGGATTTGCTCACCTTGTCGGCGATGGCGGTGATCTCAAGGATCGGCGACACCGGCGCTGTCACGCGGTGCAACTGTCCGCGTTTGTCGAGGGCGGCAAGGAAAGAGCGCAAGTCGGGGGAGTAGGACATGCGGGGATGATAGATCGGGCTTTGGCGTGGCATGAAAAAACTCCCGGCATGCCGGGAGTTTTTTTGTTGCGTCCTTGCAACGCCGGCTTGCGCCGGAAAAATCGCACTGGGGCGAAAATCAGGCCATTTCCTTGAGCGCCTTGACCGGGGTGATTTTCACGGTCTTGGAGGCGGGCTTGGCCTTGAACATGAC
>CAZVNU010000012.1:14014-16870 GCA_964628335.1 uncultured Phycisphaeraceae bacterium | reverse complement strand
TGCAAATCCAAAACAACCGCCCGGGCCGGTTGGGTGTCACGCGCCGGAATCGTCAAAGTAGATGAGGTGCATGGGGAGATCGTAGTTCTAGGCCAAACAGTTCCTTTTGCCGTTATTCTGCATGCATCTCTTTTTCCGGAGTCCCCATGTCCATGCTCTTGCGTTGGTCCGCTTGCGCCAGTTTTATTATGTGCACCGTGCTGTGCGCTGCTGGCGCGCAGGCGGATGGCAAAGCATTCCCAAGAACAGGAAAAGTCAAAGTCGAGATGGCCGACCAGCGCGCCGTGATCCACTTTGACCAAGACAAGGGCGTTGAGACGCTGATCATTGACACCCAAATTCAGCCGGTGGCAGGCGCAACTGCGGCCAAGGCGGAATATGCGTGGGTGGTGCCGTTGCCGGGTGTGCCGACCGAGGTCAAGGCCAGTACGGCGGGGGCGTTGGATACTTTGCAGGAATTGACGGCGCCGGATTTGGTGATGCGCGTGGAAGGCATGGGTCTGGTGGGGGTGATGTTCATGTTTGCATTGTTCATTTCCATCGCACTGCTGTCCAAGCGCTGGGTGGTTTGGGTGGCGTTTTGTTTTTTCCTGCTGCTGTTGCTGGGTATTTTGGTGCCGGTTTTGGGCACGGCTCGAAGTTCCGGCAAGGCCGTGGCGGGCACGGTGAAAATTCATCGCAGTGAAACCATCGGTGCCTATGACACCACCGTGCTAAGTGGTGTGGAGGGTGCCGAGTTGACGCAATGGCTGGAGAAAAACCACTATCCCATGCCGGAGTCCGCCGCGCCGAGGGTGGCACAGCTGACCAAAGAGGGATGGTGTTTTGTGGCGATGAAATTGCATGAATCGCCAAGTGGCACGGCGCATCCGCACCCGATGAAATTTGTGTTTCCGGCCAAACAGGCGATTTATCCGATGCGCTTAACCGGGGCGGGGCAAGTTGCGCCCTTGACGGTGGATTTGTTTGTGTTGGGGCAGGCAGAAGCGACGGCAACAGGGTTTCACAGTGGCTGTGCGGTGGCGGTGGATCAGACAGAAAGTGAGAATTTAAAACCCATGATGTGGGATGGTTCATGGATGACACATCGATTTACGGGAGAGAGTGCCTTGCCGATGGCGCATCCGGAACTGCGTGACTTGGGTCAGCGGTCGAAGGCGGTCACTTGGTTGCATGGTGTATTGCCCCCGCCAGAGATGACGCATGATGTGGCGATTGGGTGGCAGCCCTTGGCACCGCATCGGGATAAGTTTTATTCCAAGCAGGCCGCAGGCCAATGGGGTGTGGCCTTGGCTTTGGTGGTGCTGTCAGGGGCCATGCTGATGGCCGCCATTTCAGTGCGCGCCAAGCGCAGGAGTCCATTTCAGGCTGTGCGGATGGTTTTGATGAGTGCAGCAGTCTGTTTGGGCTTGGGTGTGGGCGTGTATGGGGTTCTTCCCAAGCCGCTAGCCGTGTTGCAAGAGGAAGTGCACCCTTTGCTGGCAAGCATTCGGCGGCGGAATCTTGGCTATGGAATCCATAAGTGTTTGGAGGGTGCTGAAAACAAACCGTCTCCCATCACCGCCGCCTGGATCCGCACCACCCTTCAAGACCACGGCCAAGAAATGCTGGGATCAAAGGAACAGTGGAAGCAGTTTTTTGTCGAAGGCGATGGCCCCAACACCCTTTCCATCCGCGATGAAAACGGCTCCGCCGCCGTGTATTTTTACGACGGCATCGGCCGTGAATTGAAAATTTGGCCGAATGCGACGTTGCAACGGTGATGAAATCAAAAAACGCGGCCTTGCGGCCGCGTTTTGGAAAGAATGCTTTGCCGATTCAACCAACCACGCGACGAGCCGTCGCGTCTACTTTTCAATACGCCCGCACCACGCCCACGCACACGCCCTGCACCTGCACGGCACCGGCGGGGAAGATCATCGGCTGCATGCTGCTGTTGGCCGGCTGCAGGCGGATTTTGTCGCCTTCTTTGAAGTAGCGCTTGAGGGTGGCGTCGCCGTCGGCGGTCAGGGCCACCACGATTTCGCCGTTCCTGGCGGTGTTGCGCTGTTCGCAGATCACGAAGTCGCCGTCGGCGATCTGGTCTTCGATCATCGAGTCGCCGCGCACCTTGAGCACGAAGCGCTTGCCGCCGCCCGGCGGGGGGGCGAACACTTCTTCCAGGTCCAGGTGTTCGCGGTCTTCGATGGCGGCGATCGGGCTACCGGCGGCGATCGAGCCGATCAGCGGCAGACGGGTGTTGCGCACTTCGTCGGGGAACTGCAGGTCAGGCGCAAGCTCCAAAGAGCGAGCCTTGTAGTGGCTGCGCAGAATGGCGCCCTTTTCGACGAGCGCCGCGATGTGCTCGTGGATGGTCACTTTCGATACGCCCAAGGCGTCCCCGAGTTCCTGCATCGTCGGTGAATATCCGTGCGACAACTGGAACGAGCGGATGAAGGTGACGATGCGCTTCTGCTTGGGGGTCATCGGTTTGGTGGACATGGGGGGCTTCCAAAGGAGGGGAAATAAGAGAAGGGGTCGGGTGGGTGGCGGCGTGTGCGGCGGCCGGCGAGGCGGGTTGCATTGCTTCGGGCAGGGCCGCGGTCGGTGCTGGCACCAAGCGCAACCGCACGGCGGCGGGGGGGCGGTCTTGCCAAGACATCACGCGCGGGGCGGCATGGGGGGCCGGGGTGACGGCATCTTCAAGTTGCATCGCCAACATGCGGGCCAGGCCGGGAGCAAGCGAAGGCGCCAAGGTGGGCGCGAATTTTTGGAAGCCTTTGAGCGCCAGCAGCAACGCATCGCGCGCCGCTTTGGCCGGGGAGATCATGGGTGCCTGGGCGATGCCGGCTTGATGCACCAAGGCGTGGCCTTTGG
>CAZVNU010000012.1:0-14004 GCA_964628335.1 uncultured Phycisphaeraceae bacterium | reverse complement strand
ATCGGCGTATTCACCGCCGGGGCCAAGTTGCAAAAGAGGGGAAGCGCAAGACGCGGCGTGGGATTCAGAGATCGCGTCGGTCAGAAAATGGGTAGGGGAATGGGTCAGGGCGCAGGCGGGGGGGGCAGTGGCGACCATGGGAGGCTCCAAAAAGGAACGAAAGATGCGGTGGTTCTTGCGTCCTTTCGGCCAGCGGACCGACGGCGCTTGAGGCGGACTCCAGTAAGGAAGGGCCAAAGCGTCAGGAGCATGTTAACCAATCTCTGCCCAAACTTCAAGGCCTCTGGGAAAAAAAGGTGGAAGGGCGATTTTTTATGGGACATAAGCATTTTTCCACCAATTGAACGCAGTCAGTGGATTATCGGTCGTTGGCCTACTGTGGATTGGGGTGTGGATAAGGTGGAAAAACAGTCGGTTGCCTGACGGTTTTCTGGCGTAACCTTGGCATATTTTTGGCAAATGATTGGCGTTTTATTGGCTGGTGGTTGGCAGTTCATTGGCGCCGCATTGACGCCTGGCTGGCCGTTGGTTGGCGAATAATCCGACCCTTGGCCCGGGTTGTTGCGTTGGAGCAGTCGAGGCGCGGGGCCTCACATCCTCTGCTCCTATCCTCAACCTTCTAAAAAACAACAACTTAATTTTTAGGTACAGATATTTTTCGTTGTCTTCCCCATCATTAAAACATTCGTTTGAAACATTTGTTTCATTGCCCTAGACTGCCCCCCCCCATGCCCAAGCCGACTCCGCCGCTGCCTGATCTTGAAACCCGCGCCCGTCTGCTCGATGCGGCGTGTGCGATATTTGCCGATCAAGGTTTTCGCCGGGCCACGGTGCGGACCATTTGCGCCAAGGCCCAAGTCAATGTGGCGGCGGTGGGCTACTACTTTGGCTCCAAAGAAGCGCTGTATGCCGAGGCGCTCAAGGCGGCGGCCAAGCGTTCGATTGCGCTGTATCCGATGGATGCGGGAGTGGCGCCGGACGCATCGTGGGAGCAGGCGCTGGAAGGCATCGTGCGCGCGGTGGTCGGGCGGGTGCTGGCCACTGGTGAGGGCGCCTGGTACGGCCACATGATCACCCGCGAAATGGTCGAGCCCTCCGCCGCCTTGCAGGGGCTGGTGGAGGAAGTCATCCAGCCGCAGGCCCGCTACCTGTGGTCGGTGGTGCGTCGCGCGTTGGGCGGGCATGCGTCCGAAGAGCAGGTGCGGGCCGGCGCTTATTCGGTGATGACCCAATGCGTGTTCCACCATCAGGCCCGCCCGATGCTTGAGCGCCTTGGCGCGCCGGTGCCGCAAGCCGCCTGGCTTGGCGCCCATGTGACGGCTTTTTCCATTGCCGGTTTGCGGGCGATGGCCGCCGCCGCGGACGGGGGCCAGCCATGATCTTTGTCGCCTTGCGCATGCTGATGGGTGACAAAGCCAAATATGTTGGCATTGTGCTTGGCATCACCATTGCGGCTTTGCTGATGACCCAACAGGTGGCGGTTTTTTCAGGGCTGATTGCGCGCACCTATGGTTTTATCACCGACACGGCGCAGCCGGATATTTGGGTGATGGATCCCAAGGTCAAATTGGTGGACGATTTGAAGCCGATGCAATCGACGGAGTTGTTGCGGGTGCGCTCGGTGCCCGGGGTGGCGTTTGCGGTGCCGATGTCCAAGAGTTTGCTGCGGGCACGCTTGGATGACGGGGGCTATCAAATGTGCAATGTGGTGGGCCTGGATGATGCCTCGCTGTTTGGCGCGCCACCCGTGCTGGTGAAAGGCAAATTGGAAAACTTGCGCCAAAGCAATGGCATCATTGTGGATGAGGCCAGCAACACCGCGCCCAAGGGCAAACTAGTGCGCTGGCCCGATGGGCCTGCCGGCGCGCCCCAACCCTTGCGCTTGGGCGACACTTTGGAGATCAACGACCGAAGAGCCATGGTGGTGGGCATTTGCCGCTGCGCGCGCACCTTTCAGGGCCAGCCGATGATTTACACCACCTATTCGCGGGCTACCGGCTGGGCGCCGCCGGAGCGCAAGAACATGCCCTTTGTGCTGGTCAAAGCCAAAGAAGGCCAAGATCTGCAACAGCTCTGCGATCGGATCACGCAGGTCACCGGCCTTAAAGCACTGATTGGCGCGAAAGACAATCCGGTGTTTGGCAACGGCTTCAAAAGTTTGACCTTTTGGTATTACATGAAGTACACGCCCATTCCGATCAATTTCGGCGCCATGGTGGTGCTGGGTTTTGTGGTCGGGGCCATCATCGCCGGCTTGCTGTTTTTCAACTTCACCCAGGACAACATCCGCTACTTTGGCGCACTCAAAGCCATGGGGCTTTCCAATCCGCGCTTGCTGGGTATGGTGCTGGCGCAAAGCATGTGGGTGGCGGTGGTGGGCTATGGGATCGGCGTGGGGCTGGCGGCATTCATCGGCTACCGGCTCAGCAGCACCGAGCTGGCCTTTGTGATGCACTGGTGGCTGCTGGCAGGCAGCGCATTGGCGATTGTGTTGATTGCCATTCTCTCGGCGGCGCTGTCCATGGTTAAAGTCTGGCGTCTGGAGCCGGCGGTAGTCTTCCGTTCTTAATCAACCCTTATGGCACCCATCCTGTTCATCGCCCACCACATGCTCACTGGCGACCGCCCGAAATTCATCGGGTTGGTGTTCGGCTTGGCTTTCGCCACTTTTTTGATGGCACAGCAGTTGGGCATTTTCACCGGCTTCGTCCACATGACCGGCGTGTGGGTGCGCGAAGTGGGCGCCCATGCCGATGTGTGGGTGGTGGATCCGGAAACTGAAATGGTGGACGACCTCAAGCAAATGCGCAACGGCGAATTGGAGCGGGTGCGCTCGATTGCAGGGGTGCAGTGGGCGGTGCCGATGTACAAAAATTATGCGCAGGCCCGCCTGCCCGATGGCTCGATGTATCTCATCCGTCTGATCGGCATTGATGATGCGACCCTGATTGGCGGTCCGGTGAAAATGCAGGAAGGCCAATTGGAAGACTTGCGCCAGGACCAAGCCGTGTTCATTGACAGCAATCTGCCGGAAGGCGAGTTGCTGATGAAAAAAGACGCGTCTCCCCGTCAGTTGCGCCTCGGTGATCGTTTGGATATCAATGACCACGCTTGCCGGGTGATGGGCACCTATGCCAAGGGCAAAGAATTTTTCTGGGGCACCGTGGTTTACACCACCTTCCGCCGGGCGCAGGCCATCATGCCGCCGATGCGCAAGCAAACCACCTTTGTCTTGGTCAAAGCCGCGCCCGGCGTGGCGCCGGAAGATTTGGCCAAACGCATCCGCGACGGCACGGGGCTTGGCGCGCTGACTTCTGCGCAGATGGAATCGCAAACCGTGCGTTTTGTGCTGACCAAAACCGGCATCCTGATCACCTTTGGCACCACCGCGGCTTTGGGCTGCATCATCGGCCTGGTCATTTGCGCCTTGTTGTTCTGGACTTTCGTGCATGACAACATCAAGCAATTCGGCATGCTCAAAGCCATCGGCGCCAATGAGCGCATGATGGCGGTGATGGTGTTTGCCCAAGCCGCGACCGTGGCCTTTTTCGGCATGGGTATCGGCCTTGGGTTGGCCGTTTTGATGGCGATGGGTGCCGCAGGCAAGTTGGCATTTCACTTGGCACCATTGACCTTGGCCGGCATCGGCTTGGGGGTGGCCGTCTGCGTGATCGGCTCTGGCCTGCTGTCCTTCTGGCGCATTCGCAAAATCGAACCGGGCATCGTGTTCAGATGAGTGGCACAGGCTTTGGCCTGCGGTTTTTCCCCCTTCTCCTTCGCTTCTCCCATGACCATCACCCCATCCCCAAACCCGCAGGCCAAAGCCTGTGCCACTCGACCCGCCGTCCACCTGCGCGGCGTCACCAAGCACTTCGGCTCAGGCGCCGGCCGCGTGCAGGCTTTGCGCGGCATTGACCTGGATGTGAACGCCGGCGAACTGATGATGCTGGTCGGGCCTTCCGGCTGCGGCAAAACCACTTTGATTTCGGTGGTGGCCGGCATTTTGGACCGCGATGAAGGCGAGATGTCGCTTTTTGGGCAGGACTTCGCCGCCATGAAGCCCGGCGCGCGCACCCGCTTTCGCGGCCGGAACATCGGCTTCGTGTTCCAGGCCTACAACCTGATTCCCGCCTTGACCGCCGCGCAAAATGCCGCCGTGCCACTGATGATTTTGGGGGAGAGCCGCCGCGCGGCCGAGAAAAAAGGCGAAGCCATGCTGGGGCGACTGGGCTTTGACGCCCGGATGATGCGCGCTTATCCCACCCAACTTTCCGGTGGCCAACAGCAGCGCGTGGCCATTGCCCGCGCCTTGATTCATGCGCCCAGATTGATCGTCTGCGACGAGCCCACCGCCGCCCTTGACCATGACACCGGCCAAAAAGTGCTGACCTTGTTGCGCGAAATTGCGCTGGAAGAAGCCCGCGCGTTGTTGGTGGTCACCCATGATGCGCGCATCTTCAATTTTGCCGATCACATCGCCCGCATGGACGATGGCCACATTGAGAGCATCCGAAAACAAACCCCTTCATTCTGATTTTCCCAAAAATTGCCCCTTCCTCCGTTTGGGAGTTCCCATGCGCTTTCGTCCACCCATTCTTGTTCCCCTTGCCTTGCTGGGTTTTGCTGGTGCCATCACCCTGGCCGTGCGCGGGGGGCAAGACCAAATACCCATGCCGCCGGTGGCCTTGCCAGCCCAAGCGCCTTTCGCCAATTTTGTCGCCGGCGCGGCCTTGATTGAGCCGGCCAATGAGAATATTTCCATCGGCACGCCGACCGCCGGCTTGGTGATGGAGGTGCCGGTCAAAGCCGGCGACCGGGTCAAGGCCGGCGATTTGCTGTTCCGTTTGGATGATCGCCAGTTGCAAGCGGCCTTGGCCTCGGCCAAGGCAGAGGTGGAATCGGCGCAAGCCTCGTTCCAGGTGTCGCAAGCCGAAGTGGCGCGCTTGGAAGCCGGCAACCGGCCGGAAGAAATCGCCATTCGCCAAGCCGGCGTCAAAGTCGCGGCGGCGCAATTGGCCGACTTGCAGGACCAATTCGACACCTGGGACAAAATCAACGACGCGCGCGCCATTTCGCGCCTGGAGTTGGACCGCCGCCGTTTTGCGGTGGCCACCGCCAAGGCCAACTTGGAAAAAGCCCAAAGCGAATATGCGCTCTGGCAGGCCGGCACCTGGAGCAAAGAACTGGCCATCGCAAAAGCCAAGCAGGTGGTGGCGCAGGCGCAAGTGGCGTCCGCAAAAGCCCAGGCCGACGCGGTGCGCGTGGAGCTCGACCGCCTGCGGGTGGTGGCCCCCAGCGACGGCCAGGTGCTGCGGGTGAACATCCGCGCCGGCGAGTTCGCGCCGGTGCAGCCGTTTGGCGGCACCTCTTCATTGATGATCCTGGGCGACACCCGCCTGCTGCATGTGCGCGCCGACATTGACGAGAACGACGCCTGGCGGGTCCAAGCCGGCGCCAAGGCGCAGGCCTTTGCCCGCGGCAACCGCGATTTGGGCGTGGAGCTCACCTTCGTGCGCATCGAGCCGTTGATCGTGCCCAAAAAGAGCCTGACCGGCGACAGCACCGAACGGGTGGACACCCGGGTGCTGCAGGCCATCTTCGCTTTTGAACCCAAAGAGTTGCCTTTGTATGTGGGGCAGCAGATGGATGTGTATATTGAGGAGGCGTCGGGGACCGCGCGTTGAAGCGCTCACGAGCCCCATGCGCAAGCATGGGGACGCAAGTAGCATCCTCACCGGTTCCAAGCAACCCCATGCTTGCGCATGGGGCTCGTGAGCGCAACCATTTCATCCCACCCAATCCGTCATGAAAAACATCTTCCTCCTTGCCGTTTGCGCCTTTGCCCTGCCGCTGTCCGCCTGCAAAGTCGGCCCGGATTACCAGGCGCCCGACACCAAGGTCACCGCCGATTTCGCCGCTGCCGCCACGGCAAAGGCCGATGCCAAAGCCTTGGCCGCGTGGTGGGCCACCCTGGGTGATCCGGCGCTGACCGCCTTGGTGGAAGAGGCGCTGGTCGCCAGCCCGGATGCCAAACTCGCCGCCGCCAAAGTCAAAGAGGCGCGGGCTGCGTTTGAAGCCAGCGGCGGCGTGCTGTGGCCCACCGTCGATGCCAACGGCGCGTATGCGCGCAGCGGCACGGGCAATGGTTCGGGCGGCGATCTGTTCCGCGCCGGCTTTGACGCCGCGTGGGAAATCGATGTGTTCGGCGGCAACCAGCGCCGGGTGGAATCTTCGCGCAACCAATACGAGGCGCAGGTGGAAAATGATCGCGCCGTGCGGGTGGGTCTGGCCGCCGAGGTGGCCGCCCAGTATGTGCTGCTGGCCAACACCGCCACCCGCCTGCGCATCGTGCGCGCCAATCTGGCCACCCAGGAAGAGACTTTGAAACTGGCCGGGAGCCGCTTCGATGCCGGCCTGTCCACCGAGTTGCCGGTGGTGCAGGCCACCGCCCAATTGGCCGGGCTCAAGGTGCGGGTGGCTCCGCTTGAACAAAGTCTGGCCCAGTCCAAAAACACCCTGGCCATTTTGGTCGGCCGCCAGCCACAGGTTGCGCTGCAGGCGGCGGAAGTGACCGGCGACCCGGCAAAAGACATCCCGGTCGGGTTGCCCTCCGACTTGCTGCGCCGCCGCCCCGATGTGCGCGCCGCCGAGCGCGTGCTGGCCGGCGCCACCGCCGAACGCGGCGTGGCCACCGCGGAGCTGTTCCCCAAATTCGCCCTCACCGGCAACCTGGGCCATGCCAGTGGCAGGGCGGAGGATTTTTTCGATCCCGCCAGCCGGGTGTGGTCGATCGGCCCCTCGGTGTCCTTCCGTTTGTTTGACCGCAGCCGGGTCAAAGCCTTGGTGCGCGCCGCCGACGCCAGGGGCGATCAGGCGCTGGCCCAGTATGAAAAAACCGTGCTGACCGCTTTGGCCGACACCGAAAATGCCCTGATTGCCTGTGACAAAGGCCGCGAGCAATTCGCCGCCCAGGCCGATTCGGTCAACGCCAGCGAGCGCAGCCGCGCCCTGTCCAAGGAACTGTTTGAAAAGGGCCTGGGCGATTTCCTCGATGTGCTGGTCGCCGAGCGCGCCCTGTTTGACGCCCGGGAGCAGTTGGAAGTCAGCCGCGCCCAGCAGACGCTCAACCTGATCGCCCTGTACAAGGCGGTGGGGGGCGGCTGGGAATTGCCGTAAGGGGATGAATGTAGCGGCGGCATCTTGCCGCCGTAGCGCGCAAAGCGCGCCCTTGGATTGGTTTTTGAATGAATTTCTTGACGGCGGCAAGATGCCGCCGCTACATTCTTCCCATGTCCACCCCCGACGACACCGACTTTCCCTTCATCCGCGCCACCTTGCGCGCGTTGGGGTTGGTGCGTTCAACGCCGCCGGCGCCGTTGCCCTTGCCCGGCGATGCGCCCAAAAAACCGGCCCCCGGCGCGCCGCCGGCCAGGGTGGAGGTGATCGAATACGGGCCGGGCCATTGTCAGCGCCATGCCATCGCGCTCAATGACAGCGACTCCCTGCCGGAATTCCTGGCCACCCTGCCCCCGCCCGGCACCCATGTGCGCTGGATCAATGTGGATGGCATCCACGATCCCGGCGTGCTGCACGCCTTGGCCTCGTTCCATGACCTGCACCCGTTGGCGATGGAAGATGCGGTGCACACCCACCAGCGGCCCAAGGCCGAACGCTACGGCAAGGAGTCCGACGATGCACCGCTGTATGTCGTGATGCGCATGGTGTCCAAGACGGAGGACGGCACTTTGGATTCCGAGCAAGTCAGCGCCTTTTTGGGCAAGGGCTTGGTCATCACCATCCAAGAAACCCCCGGCGACCTGTGGGACCCCATCCGCAAGCGCCTGGAAGACCCGCATTCGCGCCTGCGCGCGCGCGGCGCCGACTTCCTGCTCTACGCCTTGATCGACGGCATGGTGGACGGCCTGTTCCCCATGCTCGATGAGTATTCCGACCGCATCGAAGAGTTGGAGGAGCAGGCGCAGGTGGAAACCGGCGCCGCCGTGCTGCACGCCATCAACGCCTTGCGCCGCGAATTGATGTTGCTGCGCCGCGCGGTGGCGCCCACCCGCGAACTGGCCCGCCAACTGATGGCCGAGCCGATGCTCTCGGAAGAGACCCACACCTACCTGCGCGATGTGCACGACCACGCCATGCAATGCGTGGACCTGCTGGAGGTCTACCGCGACTTGGCGGCGAGTCTGTCGGAAACCTGGCTGGGCATGCAGGGCCACCGCATGAACCAGGTGATGAAGACGCTGACCCTGCTGACCGCCTTGTTCATCCCCATCACCTTTGTGTCGGGGGTGTTCGGCATGAATTTTGAAAAGATGCCGTTGCTCAAAGACGGCCACGGCTTCGCCGTGTTTTTGGTCATTTGCGGCGTGATGATGGCGGGGATGGCGGTTTGGTTTTGGCGCAAGAAGTGGTTGTGAGGGTGCAAAGTAGCGGCGGCATCTTGCCGCCGTCAGACCGAGGCTAAATGAACCACGCGCGCCGAAATTTCGGCGCGCGTGGTCGTTGACATGCTTGAGCGACGGCGGCAAGATGCCGCCGCTGCTTTTATTGCATCCTCTCCCCCAACCTCCCCACCAACTCCGCGAACACCACATCGGGCTCTTTGCTCGCATCCACCACCAGATACTTGTCCGGCGCGATTTTGGCCTGTTCCAGGTAGCCTTGGCGCACGCGGCGGTGGAAGGCCATGCCCTTGCTTTCGATGCGGTCCTTGGCGTGGCTGAATTCCTTGCCGCGAAGCAAGGGGTTCATGCGCTGGTCGGCGGTTTCGGCGTCCACATCGAACACCACCGTCAAATCCGGCCAGCAGCCCTTGAGCGCGACTTTGCCGATGGCCAGAATGTCCTCGATCGGCGTGCCGCCGGCCGTGCCCTGATAGGCCAGGGTCGAGGCGATGAAGCGGTCGGCCAACACCAATTCACCGCGCAACAGGGCCGGGCGGATTTTTTCCGCCACCAATTGGGCGCGGGCGGCCATGAACAGCAGCATTTCGCAGGTGCGATCCACTTCCATGCCGTCGGTTTTCTTCTGGTCCAGCACCAGATGGCGGATTTCCTCGCCTAGCGGCGTGGAGCCGGGCTCGCGCACCTCGCACACCGGCAGGCCGGCGGCCGCGCACAGGCCGGAAAACCGGCGGAATTGCGTGCTTTTGCCGCTGCCGTCCGGGCCGTCAAACACCAAGAAACGGCCGCATAGGCCCGGGAGCCAAGAGGGGAGTTGGATGCTCATGCGGAGGATTGTAGAGGGGCTATCATGCTCCGCCATGCCCCGTATTCCCCTGCTTACCGCCGTTGTGCTTGCCCTGACCTTGGGCGCCCCTTTTGCCATGGCCACCGAGACTTGGGAATTGGGAGCGCAAGGCTGGAACACGCTGGAGGCACCCGACCCGTTGACCCCGGCCGGCCAGTTGCAGTTGCTGCGCCGGGATTTGATCGCGGCCCAAACCGGGCAAGGGGCGGGGGGCGCCCCGGTCAACCTGAAATTGGAGGCCTTTTTCAAGAAGAACCCCAAATACCTGCTGGATGACCAAGGCCGGCCGTTGCAAGGCAAAGACCTGGTGGCCCGCCACAAATTCTGGCATGCCATGCTGTTTTCGTATGAAAAAGAGCCGGAATCGCCGGTGGGCAAGCCGGCCGAAACGGTGCAGGAAAAAGTGGAGCTCTGGCTCAAGGCCAATCCGCGCCATGAGCTGGAGGGCGAGGCCCGCCTGTTGCTGGGCGATGCCAAGTTCGCCCGCAAGAAATACTGGCAGGCCTTGTACGACTACGAATTCGTGGCGCGCAATTTCACCGCGACCCCGTCCTTTGTCGCCGCCTTGGACCGCGAGCGCCGCCTGGCGGAAATTTTCCTTGGTGGTTGGAAGCGCAATTTCATCTGGATGCCGCTGATCCCCACCCGCGAAGAGGGCGTGGAATTGCTGGTGCGCATCCAAGAGCGCGCGCCCGGCAGCGCCATCGGTGAAGAATCCAGCCTGCGCCTTGGCGCTTGGTATTTTGAAACCGCCGACATGGAGATGGCGGTGGAGGCTTACGGCATCTTCCTGCAAAACTATCCCGCCAGCAGCCAGGATGCCTTCGTGCTGCGCCGCATCATCGAGGCCAGCCTGGCCCGTTTCAGCGGCCCGCGCTTTGACTCCACCGGCCTGATCGAGGCCCGCCAGCGGATTGTTGAATTCCAGAAAAAATACCCGGTGCAGGCCGACCAGATGGGCTGCGACGCCTTGCTCGTGCGCATCGAAGAGTCGCTGGCCCAGCGCGATTTTTACAGCGCCCATTGGTATGAGAGGCGCGGTGAAATCGTCAGCGCAGCCGTGCTGTACCGCCGCATTTTGGTCGCGCATGCCACCACCCAGGCCGCGGTGGAGGCCAAAGCCAAGTTGGAAGCGCTCAAGCAGCCCCTGGTGGATGCGCGCGACCCGGCCGCCCCGGTCCGCCCCGGCGCGCCGGTTGCCGCGCCCACGGAGCCCGCTGGAGGCACGCCATGAATTTCAAAAGAACCCCGACCGTGAGGGAGGGGACATTGGCGCGTTGTTTTCGGCGGCTGAGGTTCCCCTCCCTGATGGTCGGGGTTCTTTTGGCCGCCGGCTGCGCGCCGTACCAGTTCCGCGACGCGGCAGGACTCTATCCCGCGGAGTTCAAATCGGTGTCGGTGGACATTGCCGCCAACCGCCCGTTCTGGCGCGGGTCTGAAAACGATTTGACCGAGGCGGTGATCAAGGAAATCATGCACCGCACGCCTTATGTGGTCAAGGGCAAATCCGGCGCCGACTCCCAGCTCAAGCTGACCATCGTGCGCATCGACCAAAACATGATTTCGCGTCGCTTCTTCGGTGCTCCGCAAGAGATGGAGTTCACCATGACGGTGGACATGGAATGGCAGGATGCCGTGACTGGCCGCAATTTCCGCAGCCTCAAGGGGCTGTCCGCCCCCGGCCGTTACATCCCGGCGCGCGGCGGGCAGGAACTCCACCAGGTGGCCCAGCGCAAGGCCGCCGAGCGCCTGGCCCGCGACATCGTGGATGCGATGCGCTCGGAGTGGTGATTTTTTTGCGGTGATTCCCTTTTCATTCTTTTCCGATTCCCATGCCTGAACCGACTCCGCCGCCCGCGCCCAACACGCCCCCGCCCGCCCCGCAAGGGCCGGGCAACAAGCCGACCAAGCCCGGCATGCCGCCCCTGCGTTCGATGGCGCCGTGGTGGCTGCTGATCATCATGATCTGCCTGGTGGGTTTTGCCATCACCCGTTATCCGTCGGAAAACGAAGCCAAGGTGGAATACAGCAAGTTCATGGAGTATGCCAAGCAGAAGGAGTTCAAAGGCATCATCGAAGTGCAGGATGGCAAGGTGCTGGGCAAGACCGAAAACCTCGAGCTCATCAAAAAAATCAAGCCTGATGTCAAGCCGGTCGCGCCCTTGACCCTGTATGCCGAGGTGCGCCCCGGCGACAGCTTGGTGCATTGGCAAATCCAGCAGCTTGGCGTGCCCTATGAATTCAACAACCAGCGCAACATGTCGCTGTTCTGGGGCATCCTGATCAACCTGCTGTTCCCGGTGCTGCTGATCGGTGGCCTGATCTTCATCTCCTACCGCTCGATGCGCGGGGGGGGCGGCGGCCCCGGCGGCTTCCTGGGCGGCTTCAGCCGTTCCAAGCACAAACTCATGGGCAAGGACCAGTCGCGCGTCCGCTTGGCCGATGTGGCCGGCGTGGAGGAGGCCAAGGACGAGGTGGGGGAGATCATTTCCTTCCTCAAGGATCCGAAGAAATTCCAGCGCCTGGGCGGCCGGGTGCCCCGCGGCGTGCTGCTCGCCGGATCGCCGGGCTGCGGCAAGACCTTGCTGGCCAAGGCCGTCGCCGGTGAGGCGGATGTGCCTTTCTTCTCCCTGTCGGGTTCCGACTTCGTCGAGATGTTCGTGGGCGTGGGTGCCAGCCGCGTGCGCGACCTGTTCAAGCAGGCCAAGGACCTGTCGCCGTGCATCATCTTCCTCGACGAGATCGACGCCGTGGGGCGCAAGCGCGGCGGCGGCATGTCCGGTGGCCACGACGAGCGGGACCAGACCTTGAACGCCATCCTGGTCGAGATGGACGGCTTCGGTTCCGACGACCAGGTGATCGTCATCGCCGCCACCAACCGGGTGGATGTGCTCGACCCGGCCCTGACCCGCCCGGGTCGCTTCGACCGCACCATCACCGTGCCGCTGCCCGATGTGAAGGGTCGCATGGAGATCTTGAAGGTCCACGCCAAGAAGGTGAAGTTCTCCCCGGCCATCCAGTGGGAGACCATCGCCCGCGGCACCCCCGGTTTTTCCGGCGCCGAACTGGAGGCCCTGATCAACGAGGCCGCCATCATGGCCACCCTGCAGGACAAGGAATTCGTCGAGCAGGTGGATTTGGAAGAAGCCCGCGACAAGGTGCGCTGGGGCCGGGCCAAAAAGAGCCGCAAGGTGGAGGAGCAGGAGCGCATCCTGGTCGCCTACCACGAGGCCGGCCACACCATCGTCTCGATGCTCTCGCCCGAGGCCGATCCCCTGCACAAAGTGACCATCATCCCGCGCGGCGACTACGGCGGGGCGATGTTCTCGTTGCCCAAGGACGACCGCGCCATGCTGGGCCGCAAGAAGTGCCTGGCCGCCATGCGGGTGGCCTGCGGCGGCCGCATTGCCGAAGAGCGCAAGTGCGGCGACATCTCCAACGGAGCCTCGTCCGACATCCAAAAAGTCACCGCCTATGCCCGCCACATGGTGAAGAACTGGGGCATGAGCGACGCCTTGGGCTTCGTAAGCTGGGAGGCCGAAGAACGCGGCGGTTTCGTGCCCGAAACCACCTATTCCGACGAAACCGGCCAGAAGATCGACGCCGCCGTGCGCCAATTGGTGGACAACGCCTACGGCGAAGCCAAGCAATTGCTCGACGACAACTGGGACAAGGTCGAGCGCCTGGCCCAGGCCCTGCTCAAACACGAAACCCTGACCGCCGAGGAATGCAAGCAGATCATCGACGGCCAGGAACTGGGCAAAGCCACCATCGCTGAATTGCTGGATATCGAGGCCAAGAAAATGGAGGCGCCGGCTACGCCCGCTTTGCCGGAGGTATCGGCGCCGGTGGAGCCGCCGGCTCCGGAAACGCCCAGCGCGGGTTGAGACGAAGGAAACCGTCACTGGACCGCCGACGCCCCCGTCGGCAGAAGAAACCAAGGCTCAATGCCTTGGTTTTTTGACGGAGTGGCGGAGGGGTGCCGACGGGGGCGTCGGCGGTCCAAGGCATCCCTTCCTACGATGCCCGCATGTCAGCGCTTCCGCCCATCCTGCCCGTCGGTACCGCCGTCGTCGTCACCACCCGCGCCACGTCGCACCCCACGCATCCGCGCGGGGCGGCCGGCGTCGTCGTGCAGATGCCCCGCGACCCGGAGCACGCCTACCGCGTGCGCTTCCCCGGCGGCGAGGAGGCTTCTTTTTTGCGCCGAGAAATAGAAGTGCTTTCGCATTTCCAGGAGGCGGAAGCGCAAGAAGGCGGCGCCACCGCCCTGCGGCTTCGCCACCTGCACGACCGCGTGGTCCTGCGCGTCGTCACCGGCTCGCGCGCCTACGGACTCGACCGCGAAGGCTCCGACTTCGACCGCCGCGGCGTCTATGTGCCCAAAGCCGAGGACCAATGGTCGCTGTGGGGCGTGCCCGAACAGCTGGAGGACGATGCCACCCAGGAGTGCTATTGGGAAATCGGCAAGTTCATTGCGCTGGCGCTCAAGGGCAATCCGAATGTGATCGAATGCCTGTGGTCGCCCTTGGTCGAGCACGCCGCCGGCCCCGGCGCGGTGCTGCTGGAGAAGCGCAAGCTGTTCCTGTCGCAACTGCTGTACCCCACCTTCAACGGCTACGCCCAAAGCCAGTTCAAGAAACTCGGCACCGACCTGAAGAACCACGGGGAAATCAAGTGGAAGCACGCCATGCACCTGATCCGCCGGCTGCTGCCGGGCATCGAGGTGGTGAAGACCGG
>CAZVNU010000011.1:0-16977 GCA_964628335.1 uncultured Phycisphaeraceae bacterium | reverse complement strand
GGGCCGCCGCGTCTACTTTTTTCAGAGGGGTTGTGCCCATCACCCGCCAGCCCTGTAGGCGGCGTTTTTATTAAGAAAGTCGCCCGAACTCCGTTCTCTGGGGTGGAAGCGCCCGCAACGCCAGCCAATGGGTCGCGGGGATGCCGGTATTGCCTCAGATTTTCCAGCCATTTTTCAACCCTTGTCTTGGAGCAGTCCCATGCAACCAGTCCGTCATACACCCGCGTTGGATCCTGATTTGGCTGATGGCCGGCCGTTGCCAGCCCAAAACGATTCCAGTGACACCCGCGACACCCTGCGCGCGGTGATGCCGTGGGTGGTGTCGTTTTTGGGCCACTTGGCGGTGATGATTCTGGCCGCCCTGGCGGTGGGGGTGGCGGTGACGGGATTGGCGCCGACCACGCCGCCGCCGGTTGCGGATTGGGTGGCGGATCCCGATCCCGACCCCAGGTTCAACTCCGGCATCAAATTGACCGACGATGCGACATCCACCCGTGGCCAGCCCTCGGGCCCGGAGGCCGAAGTGCCCTTGCCCGAGATGCCGCAGGTCCAGGTGCCCCAGCCAGTCCTCACCGGCCAAGGCGTAACTAAAACCCAGTTGCCCGCCTTTGTCTCCCAGGTACCCACCACCGTGGCCCGTCAGGGTGGGGGGGCGGGAGCGATTTTTGGGGATGTGGGCAACAACGGGACCGGCGACCATGGTTTGGGCGGCGGTGGGGGCCAGCCCATCCGCAAAATCGTCTTTCTGGTCGATGCTTCCGGCTCCTTGGTGGACACCCTGCCCTTTGTGATCGACGATTTGGGCCGCATGCTCGACAGCCGGTTGCAGGGCGACAAGCAGTTCAACATCATCTTTTTCTCCGGCAAGAGCCTGAATCAATCCGCCGGCTCAGCCAACGGTTTGGCCGCCCTGTTCCCCAGTCGTTTGGAGTCGGCGTCGGCCGCCAACCGCAAAAAAGCCACCGATTGGATTCAGCGGGTCGAGGCCGGCGGCTCGGGCGACGCGCTGGCGGCCATCAAAAAGGCCCTGGAGATGGACCCCGACCAGATTCACCTGCTCTCCGACAACATCACCGGCTCAGGGGTGTGGGAAATGCACCAAGACCGGTTTATCAGTGAAATGAAACGGGCCTATGACAAGGCGGTGGTGCGCCGCCAGGGGGTGCGGGGGGATTTCAAGACCTACCAGTTCGTGTATGCCGACCCCTTGGAGCAAATCGGCCGCCAGCCCACCCTGCGCCGACTGGTGGAAGAGACCGGCGGCCTGGCCAGCAACTACAAGTTTGTGACCGCCCGCAGTTTGGGCCTGCGTTGAAGCCGCCGGACAACCCATGTGGAAACTCTGTATAAAAATCAAAAAAAGGACTGGACAGCCTTTTCATTCTCTGTTCCAATAAGCGCCTTGAACGCTGTTTGTCCGCCAAGCAGCGCCCCTTTAGGAGAAATCCGTGTCCGCAGCCCCCGCTCCCACCGCACAAAAAGCCTTTGACCCCGACGACATCGAGGCCGAAGTCGGCCATGGACGCGATGAGTTCCGCGACAAGATGCGCACCATCATGCCGTGGGTGATTTCGTTTCTGGCTCACTTGGCCATCATCATCCTGGCTGGTTTGGCGGTGTTTGCAGTCAAGACCATCGTCGAGAAAAAAGATGTGCCGATTCCCCTGGCCGAAGTCAGCGACGAAGACATCGAAGGCCCGCTGGACCGCTTGCCCGGCCCCATCACCGGCGAAATCGGCCCGATGAGCGACGGCGCCCCGCCGGTGCCCTCGGATGTGCCGCCGCCGCCCCTGCCTTCCGCACCGCCTTCGCCCTCCCCCAGCGCCACCCCGGTGGCTTCGTCGGCCGCTTCGGCCTTTGTCGCCGCGCCGATCACTTCCGGTTTGTCCACGGGTTCCGGTGCCGCTTCCACCGGCAACGGCATTTTCAAGGGCGTGGGCGGCTTCATCGGCGGCGGCGGCGAGGGCGGCGGTTCGCGCGCCGCCCGCCGCATCGTGTTCTTGGTGGACGCCTCCGGTTCGCTGGTGGACACCCTGCCCTTTGTGATCGACGATTTGGGCCGCATGCTCGACGCCCGCCTGAGCAACGACAAGCATTTCAATGTGATTTTCTTTTCCGGCAAGGCCATGAACAAGCGCGTCAACGCCAACAACGGCCTGGCCGCGCTGTTCCCCAGCCAGCTGGAACTGGCCACCCCGGCCAACCGCAAGAAAGCCATCGACTGGATTCAAAAGGTCGAGGCTGGCGGCTCCAGCGATCCGTTGTCGGCCATCAAGCTGGCCCTTGAGATGGACCCCGACCAGATCCACCTGCTTTCCGACAACATCACCGGCACCGGCATTTGGGAAATGCACCAGGACCGCTTCATGGCCGAAATGAAAAAGGCCTATGACAAGGCCTTGGGCAAGCGCAAATCGCCGGACGGCAAGACCTACCGCATTTCCTTCAAGACCTACCAGTTCGTGTACAAGGATCCGTTGTCGCTGATCGGCAAGCAGCCCACCTTGCTGCGCATCGTCGAAGACACCGGCGGCAAGCCCGACGATTACACCTTTGTGACCGCCCGCCAGTTGGGCCTGCGTTAAGAGGTGAGTCTGATCCGGTTTCCTCCCGTCCGCTTTTTGCAAGAACCATGCCCACCCGCATCCCCCTTTGCCTGACGCAGTCCCTGTTTGCCACCGCTTTGCTGGCGGCGCTTGCCGTTGCCGGCCCCGCCCGCGCCGATACGCTGGAAACCAGCCTGGGCGCGCTTGACGGCCTGCAAATCACCGGCGTCAAAGACGGCCGCATGCAGTACAAAAACGCCAACACCGGTTCGTCCGGCGAC
Source organism: uncultured Phycisphaeraceae bacterium (assembly GCA_964628335.1). GTDB lineage: Bacteria > Planctomycetota > Phycisphaerae > Phycisphaerales > Phycisphaeraceae > CANIYR01. The sequence goes on along the minus strand of CAZVNU010000011.1, from coordinate 14,150 downwards.
AAGCAGTTGGGGCAGATCAAGGGCCTGAAGGTGGATGCCGTGCCCGCCGTGGCCCCCGCCATGAAGGCGTTGGCCGACAAAGACGACAAGGTGGCCGTCCGCGAATTGACCACCGCCATCGTCAGGGCCCGCGCTTCCAAGCAGAAAGACTGGCTGGTCCCCTATCTCCAATACCAATTGCTCGGCTGCCACAAGCGGATGGGCAATGCGGTGGCGGCGGCCCAGGTCTATTGCGAACTGGTGCAGGCCAAGGGCGACGCCTACTACTTCGGCGAGGCGGTGGGCGCCGCGCCGGAAAAAACCCTGGAAGGCGTGGTCAAGGCCGCCGACGAGAACACCCGCAAAGCCATTTTCGCCCGGGTCCAGGACATGCGCAAAGCGGTGCCCGCCGAATTCGCCGGCCCCTTGGATGCATTGGCCGCCGCCACCGGCATCGTTGAAGAGGGGCCCGTGGCGCCGGTCGCCGGCGGCACCGATGTCAAGCCCACCTCCGGGGCGGGCACCAAGCCCGAAGTGGCGGTGCGCTCCGGCGCCTTGCTGCTGACCAACCGCGTGCTGCGCACCATCCAAGAGAACAGCGCCGATTCCGGCGACCTGCAATTGGCGGTGGCGGGCAAGTACAGTCAGGCCGTGACCGCCATGCGGGCCGCGCTTGCGGCCAAGACCACCCTGACCGGCACCCGCTTGTATGTGCTGGGTCGCGTGCAGCAGGAACTGGCCGAGCAGGAAAAGGATGCCGCCAAAAAAGATGTGCTGCTCAAGGAGGCGGCCCTGTGCTTTTTGCGCGTGGGCGCCCAGTTCCACGAAGAGGGCCAGGGTTATTACGAGCCCAGCCTGCTGGAGGCCGCCCGCATCCATCAAACTTGGGGCAATCCCAAAGTGGTGGACAAACTGATGGCTGATCTCGGCGATTACAGTGACGGCCAAGAAGAGCCCGCCTACGCCAAGCGCTACACCGAATTCAAGGCGTTGCTCGACAAGGAATAAAGCCCTGCCGTCAAACCGCCCGTCCGTCTCCGATCAAATTTCCTTCGTTTTGTTTCCTTCGTTTTGTTTCCTTCATTCGCACGCCTCACTCCCCGCCACTTCCAAGCCAAGGATCCCGCGACCATGTTCAAGCGCTTTTCCAAATATCTCCCGATTCTGTTGTGTGCCCTGATGTCCACGGCGGCTTGGGCGCAAGAAGGTGCCGCCCCGGCCGGCGGCGCGTCACCGCCGCCCAAAGAGGAACATCAATCCGTGCTGCAGGCCTTCTTCATCATTTATGAAGGCGAAGGCGCCGACAAGCACTTGGAACTCATGGGATGCTTCCTGATCTGGTTCCTGATGGTCTGCTCCTTCGTCTGCACCTCGCTGATGATCATGTTCTTCCTCAAGGCGCGCAAGCCCGTCCTGATGCCCCCCGCCACGGTGGAAGGCGTCAAGGAGCTTTTGGCCCAGAAGAAATTCAAGGAAGCCCTGGAACTGGCCGAGTCGGACCCTTCGTATTTCGGCAAGATCACCCACGCCGCCCTCAAGGATGCGCCCCACGGCTTCTCGGTCATGGAGCGTTCGCTGGAGGAGTCCGCGGCCGCGCAGTTGGCCCGTCTCACCCGTCCCTATGAAGTGCTCAATGTCGTGGGCAACGTCGGCCCGATGGTCGGTCTGTTCGGCACCGTGCATGGCATGATCATGGCCTTCTTCAAGCTGGTGGCCGGCGGCGGCAACGCCGACCCGGCGGCATTGGCAGCCGGCATTTCCACCGCCTTGGTGGCGACCTTCTGGGGCATGGTGGTGGCCGTTCCGGCCTTGGTCGCCTATGCCGCGCTCAAGAACCTGACCGAGCACAATTGCGCCGACATCCTGCTTGAGGTGGACGATCTCATCGGCCAGTTCCGTCCGGCCAAGAAGCGCCCCGAGTCGGGCGCCGCCCGTCCGGCCACCGCCGGCCGCCCCGAGTAACCCGCAGGGCCAAGGCCCACTCAAGGTTCGCCCCAAGGCCGCACAGGTCCGCACAAGTCCGGCAAATGGCCTTAAGTTGTGCGCGGTCGGCGCGTCCCCTTGGTTGAGCCTCCGCAGTGGGCACAGTCGGCACAATCGGTTCACCCCCCAATATTCATGGTCGGCCCAGCCGACCCCCCAAGGAGCATGCCATGTCAGGAGGAGGAGGCGGAGAAGGCAGCGGACCCCAACTCAACGTCGTTTCGATGGTTGATGTCATTTTCAATGTGATCGTCTTTTTCATCATCACGGCCAAGGCCGCCAGTGATGAGATGGTCAAGATGGTGGTTCCCAAAGTGCAGGACCCCAACATGTACGCCATGCCCAGCAATGTGCCGCGCCTGATCGTCAGCGTGGTCAGCGATCCCGAGGACATGTTCAAGGACAAGAGCAAAATCCTGCAAAAAGAAGGCCCGATCGCCGCCATGATGGCTGGCAGCAGCACCGCCCGCGAAGTGCGCGTGGGCAGCAAAAAATTCAAGATTCCCACCAACCGTTATGTGGCTTTGCCCGAGTTGACCGCTGAGATTCAGAAAGCCAAGCGGGAGCGCCTGGTTGGCCATGATCCCAGCGTCAAGTTGGAGGTCTTGCTGCGCGCAGACTTGGCCCTGCCCTATGGCCAGGTCAGCCCGATCATGGACGCCATCGCCGCCGCCGGCATCGAGAACATCAACCTGATGGCGTACCAAAAGAATTAGCGGGCGGGGCGCCGGCGCCCAGCCGCGCCTTCCCTGGGTCCCGTGTCTTAGTTCGTTCCCATTTTCAGTGCCGTCATGAGCAACCATCAATCCCCCAATCACCACACGCCTTTGCATTCCGAGGGTGCCGACCACGCGCACGGGGTGGTGGCCACCCACCATCATTACAAGCGCCCGGTCAAAGGCAAGCCCGGGGTCAACCTCAATGTGACCTCGATGGTGGACATTTTGTTCAACCTGCTGGTGTACTTCATCGTGACCGCCAATTTTTCGATTGACGAAGGTTCGCTCAAAGCCAAATTGCCCCCGCCACCCAACCTCAACGCGCCGCCGTCGGAAGCGCTGGATGTGGGCGACAAAAAAGAATTGCAGGTGGTCAGCACCGCGGACACTTACGGTTGCGTGCTGCATTTCAAAGGTCGCCAGGTGGCGGACTTCGCCGCCCTGCGCGCCACGCTGGAGGCCAACAACAAAGACAAGAACCCCAGCGGCACCGTGGACCCCAAATTCGATTCCATCATGATCAAGGCCAACAACAAAGTGCGTTGGCAGCATGTGGTCAACGCCTTCAACCAGACGGTGGGGGCGGGTTACCGCAAGGTCGGCTTCAGCCAAGCCGCCAATTGATTGGGCGGCCCTGGCGGATCCTCGCATTTTATTTCTCACCCTCATCCACCATGAATCACCTTTATTCCCATCAACGCTTGCTGGCTGCCTCTTTGAGTGTGGTGGCCGCCTGTTTTGGCGCCACCCAAGCCCGGGGGCAGACCCTCAATGAGTTGCAAAGGCAGGACAGCCACTTCATTGACTGGATGAAGGAAAAGGGCGCCGCCGAGGCGATGGCCTATTACGCCAAGGAATATCCCTCCAACGACCCCAAGGTCGTGGTGTCGATGCGCATCGCGGTGGAGCGGACCACCATTGAAGCGGCGCGGGAGAAAGCGCGGAATTTGCAGTCAGCCGCCGAAGTCAACCAGGTGTTCTTGGAGATGCGCAAGGCCACCGAAAGCCTGTTGCAGGCCGAGCGCGACCGCTGCGAAAAATTCGGCGACGATGATGTCGCCGTGCTGTGGCAGAACCAATTGCTCAGCGACATCCTCGAAGAGTACCTGCGCGTGTACCGCAACAATGCGGTGGAGGTGTATGAGTACGGTTCGCCCAACGATGATCAGACCAAGGCCTATGAAGAATGGATGCCCTTGGCTTTTGCCCAAGCCAATCGCGCCAGCGCCGTGGCCTTTGAGTCGCAGGGCAAGATGATCAGCGACGGCAAATATGGCCGCCAATTGACGAAATTGGGGCTCAAGACCAAGGTGCAGGACGCGCAAAGCGCCGCCAAGTATTGGCTGGGTTCCACCGCCTTCGGCATGACCCTGTTGCCCGACAACCACCCCTATTTCGCCAAGCTGGGCAAGCCCGGCGGTTTGGCGGTGCCCCAGCAAAAAGCCACCATCGCCGATGAGCGCAAGCGGCTGCTGGCACTGGCGCTGGATGCCGTGGGCTCCAACGACCCGGCCAATTTGAGCGATGAACTCAAGGCCTTGGGCGCCAGGGCGCTGGCGGCCCAGGGCAAATTCGCCGAAGCCAAAAAATATGCCAACGCGTTGAATGCGGCCGAGTTCACTGCCGCGGCGCAAGCCCCGCTGGCCGCCCGCACCATCGCCGTCAAGGCCAAGGTGCTCGCCGCCGCCGGCGCCATGGATGAGGCAGTCAAGACCCTGCGCTTGGAAGCCTTGCAAAATCCGGCCTTGGCCGCCGATTTGGCCGCCAAGGGCACGCGTTCCTACTTGTTTGTGTGCGACGCCGCCCACCGGCTGCTGATGGATGCTTCCAAGAAGGCCCAGCCGGCGGCGGCTGTCGAGTTGCTCAACAAAGCGTTCATGGAGCCGTATGCGGATGTGTTCTCTGACCAGCCCGATCCAGGGCTTGACCCCGAGGTGGCAGCGGCCATCCGCCAATTGCGCCCCGAGTTGAATGCCCGCTGGAAGCAGCAGTTCGCCGCCGTGCCGCTTGCCCAGATTCCCCCGGCCGTGGCTTCCGGCACCATCATGTTGGAGATGGGCGAGTTGCTCGGCCCCGGCGGGTTGTGGGAAAAAGTCAAAACCGCGGTGGCGGCCAAGCAAGCCCCGGATGCCAACGATGTGAAGTCGCTCACCGAAAAAATGCGCCGCATCGAGTCCGGCCTGCTGCCTTTGTCCACCCACCCGGTCAAGGTGGTGCGCGCCAAGATGCTCGACCAGTTGGCCTTGCTGCGTTATTTGGGCATCCAGGCCGGCATTTCGTTGGTGGCCGACCCCGCGATCAACATTTCACTGTTGGATCAGACCGCCCATGCCGCGGCTCTGAATTGGCTGGCCATTGCCGATGAAATGCCCGAAACCTCGCAGGCGCCCCAGGCGATGGAATACGCCACCTTCATTTTGCGCACCCAATTGGATGCCGGCCTGTATGCGGCGGATTACCTCAAATGCTGCGGCGTGTTGTTCGCCAAATATCCCAACAGCCCGGCGGCCTTGCGCGAATTGACCAAATATTCCGATTTGTTGGCCGGCCAAGGCAAGCACAAGGAAGCCGAAGAAATCCTGGGCAAAATGCCCAAGACCGACAATTATTACTTCATCGCCCGCCAGAAAATGGTCAGCCTGAAGGACCGCAACCGCAAAGCCCTGCAAGGCGCCGCCGATTCGGCCAAAGCCGCCGGCACTCCCTCCGCCGAGGCCGATGCCAAGTTCCAGGCCGCCTTGGCCGATGTGATCCAGTTTGCCGATGGATTGGTGAACGAGGCCAAGCAGGTGGCCAAGGAGGCCCCGGGTTACCGTCGCGCTTCCGCGGTTTCGGTGCGTGCCTCGACCTTGGTGCTGCTGGCCAACGCCTACAACGCCAAAGGCAATCCCCAGCAGGGGGTGGCCTTGCTTGACTCGCTGGAAAGCGAATTCTCCCAGGACGCGATCAAACCCGAGGATGTCGAGGGCAATGAGGACGCCCTGAAAAACATGCGGGACGGATTGGCCGCCCAAGTGGAATGGGGGCAGATATGCCGCATGCGCATGCTGATGGACGCCGGTTTGGGCGATCAGGTGAAAACGCGGGCGCAGCAGTTGCTCGCCAGCGGCAACGCCCAATCCGTGGCGGTGTTGCGTGGGTTGAACCGCGACCTGAAGGTGGAAGTGGACAGCCTCAAGGATGAAATCTCCGCCGCCAAATTCGCGCCGTACCGGGCCGAGTTGGAAGTCCGGCGCCAGCGCTATGGCAAGGCCATGCTGGACCTGACCGAATTGCTTCGGGCCAAGCTGCTGGCCACCGCCAACGAGCAGGAGACCGATTACCTCAATGTGCTGCTGGTGCAGTCCAAGAGCGCGTCCGGCGACACCGCCGGCGCGGTGGCCCTGGCCGAGCAATTGTTGGCCGGCCAAGAGGCCGACATCAAGGCCGGCAAGCGCAAGTCGCGCAGCTTGAACCTGATTTTGGGCGCAGCCCAGGCCACTTTCGATCATGCCAAATCCATCTTGGACGCCAACTCCAAGGAGCGCCAAAGCATGCTGGCCGCGGCCAACAAATCGGCCAAGCGCATCGTGGACAATTTCCGCCGGAATGCGCCCGGCGCCACCGGCTATCCGGTGGAGTTTTATGAGGCGTTTTGGGTTCATATGTCCGCGCTTGAAGCGTTGCCCCTGAACAGCAGCCGAAACATGCCCGCCATCCGCGCCAGTCTGCCCAATGCCATCAAGGCCGTCCGCGAGGCCGATCCCAAGGGCTATGAAGCATTGCCGTGGAATAGCCGCTTCGAGAAGTTGATGTTGCGCCTTGAGACCGAAAAGTAAACGCGTCAACAAACCCATTGCCTACAGGCACCAAGAGGTCGGCTAGAATGCCGACCTCTTTCTCCTGTTTACATTCCTTGTTTTTAAAGGCCCATCCATGCACTACCGCACCTTCCCCGGCACCGATCTCAAAGTCAGCCTGCTTGGCTTCGGCAACTTCACCTTCGGCGTGGATTGGTGGACCAATGCCGGCGACGCCGAGGCCATCGCCATCCAGAACGCGGCCTTCGACCTTGGCGTCAACTTCTACGACACTGCCCCGGCCTACGGCAACTGGCGCGCCGAAAAGTTGATGAAGGAAACCATCCGGTACGCCGGTCGCGACAAGCTGGTCATTTCCACCAAGTTCGGCTACGACCTCTTGAGCGACCCGGGCGAAGCCGGCAGCCACCGCGAGCGCAAGCAGGACTTCTCCGACGCCGCCATCCGCGCCGAGTGCGAGCTCAGCCTGAAGAACATGGGGATCGATTGCATCGACCTGTACCAGGCCCACAACATCAAGCACCGCCACTACAAGCCCGAGCTGTTCGAGACCCTCGAGGCCTTGAAGAAGGAAGGCAAGATCCGCCAGTGGGGCATCGCCCTGGGCCCGGCCATCGGCTGGCGCGAAGAGGGCTACGACGCCTTCCTCAAGCATGACGCCGCCGCCGTGCAGACCGTGCAGAACCTCTACGAGCAGGACCTGGGCCGCGAATTTGGCGAAATCGCCCTCAAGCGCGGCAAGGGCGGCATCATCGCCCGCGTGCCGACCAATTCCGGCATGCTCGACGACGAGTTCCAGAGCGCCGACCACAAGTTCCCCGCCAACGACCACCGCAAGTTCCGCGACAAGAACTGGCTGGTCTACGGCATCCAGAAGAACGCCATGGTGCGCCCGCTGGCGCAGTCTTTGGGATTGAACATGAGCCAGTTCGCCATGCGTTGGCTGGCGATGCAGCCGGCCATGTGCTCCATCGAGCCCAACATCCTGTCGGTGGACGATGTGAAAAAGTATGCCAAGGGCTGCGACGGCACCCCGTTGCCGGCGGATGTCATGGCGCAACTGGATGCCTGGTACGCCAACGACTTCGGCCTGGGCGAAGCCGCCCACCCGTGCAACCACTTCAGTTCGTTCGCGCCGGGCGGGCAGGAGCGGTCGTGCTACAAGGCGCCGGTGGTGGCGTGAAAGTAGACGCGGCCGCTGGCCGCGTCCGATGGAATCCTGTGAAAAACAGCGCGCGCCGAACCCTCGGCGCGCGCTGTTTTTCGTGAAATGGGATTGAACGCGGCGGGCCGCCGCGTCTACGCTACAATCCACCCATCCGGATTATTCAATGAAACGCCTTCCCGCCGATTCCCTCCTCGATTCCGTCTCCCCGCCCGCCTTCGTCAAGACGCTCGGCGGCGTGGCCGACACCGCGCGCATCCGCCTGCTGCGCCTGATGGCCGCGCGTGAGTTGGGGGTGTCGGATTTGTGCGAAGCCGTGCAGTTGCCGCAGTCCACCGTGTCGCGCCATTTGAAAATCCTCTCCGAAGAAGGCTGGGTCGCCCACCGGCGCGAAGGCACCAGCCACCTGTACAAGATGGAGGCCCAAGGCGGCGTGCGCGCCGGTTTGTGGGAGGCCATCCGCTCTGCCAGTGAAGAGTGGAAAGAAGTGACCCAAGACGCCAAGCGTTTGGAAGCCGCCCTGCGCCGCCGCACCGGGCGCCATTTCATCGCCGGCTCTGCCGCCCAGTGGCAGGCCATGCGCGAAGAAGCCTACGGACGCCTGTTCCCGCTCGAAGCCGCCTTGGGCTTGCTGCCCCGCGACTGGCAAATCGCCGACTTGGGCTGCGCCTCCGGCCTGATGGTGGCCAATCTGGCCCGCCATGTGAAGAAGGTGGTGGGGGTGGATCACGACGCCGACATGCTCAAGGCCGCCAAAGCCCATTGCAAAGACCTTAAAAACATCGAAATCGTGCCCGGCGATTTGCAGCAACTGCCCCTGAAGGACGCGCAATTTGATGCTGCCATCATGGTGTTGGTGCTGGCTTGGATTGAAGATCCGGCCCAAGCCCTGGCCGAAGCCGCCCGCGTGCTCAAGCCCGGCGGCAAGTTGGTGGTGGTGGACATCCAACACCACGACCGCACCGATTTCTACCGCACCATGCGCCAGCGCCACATGGGCTTTGATGAAAAGACCATGCTCGGCTGGCTCAAAAAAGCCGGCTTGAGCGACGCCAAGGTTCAGGCCGTGCCGCATGATCCGGAGGCCAAGGGGCCGGCGCTTTTCCTGGCGACGGGAACGGCGGGGGGAGGGAAGGCGTAATGAAATTTCAGTGCGCGTGGAAGGGGCAGGAGATTGAATTGACGGCCCAACGGGCCGTCCATCCCTTAGCCCAGGCCGAAGGCCTGGGTGGTGTGGCGCAGAGCGCACAATCGGCCCAACGGGCCGAGTTCCCTCAGCCCAGGCCAACGGCCTGGGTGGGGGAGGGATTGGGGTTGCCCAGTCGGCCCAACGGGCCGAGTTTCCTCAGCCCAGGCCGCAGGCCTGGGTGTGAGGGGTTGGGATGGGGCGGCCTGAAGGGCCGCGTTAGTTTGGATATGAATGGAGGGAACAATGGCTGATTTTTGTTTTCAATCGGAGTCGGATCCGGCTTTTTCTATTCCCGCGAAAGATGGTCAGGTTTGGTTGTGGATTGGATGGGCGCAGGGTAAAGGATGGGTTGCGCTCAACCGAAGCGGTGACTATCCGGAGAATGCGCCTAAAGATTGCGGGGTGTACACATTTGAAATGCTTTCTGGTGGAACATATTGCGACGATGTTCAGCGGTGGAAAAATAACATTGGTTATGTGTTTTACAAGAAATATCTGTTGAATCAATCATCCAGTGCGCGGGTTCATCTGGAGAAGGAATTGTCAGAAAACCTGAAGGCGTGGATGCAGGGGATGGGTGGGCGTGTGGCTGCGCGCGAGGAAGTGAAACGGGAAAAAATTCGGATTGCTGAGGTGGCTCGGCATGAAAAGGAAAGGCAATTGGAGGTTGAGCGGCAGCGCATTCTTGAAGAAGAACGGCAACGCGAGGAAAAAGAAAACAGAAAGAAATCTCAGGCAGCCCGTGTTCAGTGGGAGCCCAAGTTGGTCAAATGGCTTCGTGAAGGTACGGGCAATGCATCGGCGAAATTTCAACTAGGTCAACTCGAAGCCATCTTAGATTTGGCTGTTTTAGGCAAGCGCCGGTTGATTATGGAGCGCACCGGTTGGGGAAAAAGTATGGTGTATTTCTTGGCTACTCGGTTGCTTGGTGAGTTGCATCCAGACTGTGGTCCTACGCTTATTTTTTCTCCGCTGCTGTCATTGATGCGAAATCAAAAAGAGCATGCGGAAAAACTGGGACTTAAGGTTGAATGCTTGAATTCGGAATTAGATCGCAATGAGAAAATTCAATTGACGGTGCAACTCAGGGATTACGACCTAATTCTGCTGTCGCCTGAACAACTCGCCAATCCGCAGGTGGAGCCATGGATTGCAAGATGCAATCCTCGTCTAATTGTGGTGGACGAGGCCCATTGCATTTCAGATTGGGGCCATGATTTTAGGCCGGACTATCGGCGCATTCGAACTCTAGTTGAGAATCTTCCAGGCGGCGTGCCGGTTGTTGCGCTCACGGCCACCGCCAACCAACGAGTGCGGACTGACATCGCCAAGCTGCTTGGCGATCTGGCTCCATCTAGTGGAAAATTGCGCCGGGACAGTATTCGCTTGCAAGCCATTCAGGTAGACACGGATGCTGAACGCTTGGCCTTGCTTGTGGAGGCTATTCGTCAAACGCCGGGCAAGGGTATTGTGTATTGCTTGACTGTGCGCACCGCTGTGCAGGTGGCGGAATGGTTGCGTTCGCAGGGGATTGAGGCGGAGTCATACCATGGGAAAATTTCCAACAAACCAGATGAGGCGGACGAAGAAAATCGCAATGAGCGCCAGCAGTTGGAAGATCGGTTGTTGGATGAAAAAGGTTCACTGCGGTGTTTGGTTGCCACCCAGGCATTGGGCATGGGGTTTGACCATCCAAAATTGACTTTTGTCATTCACTTTGAGCGGCCGCAGTCGGTCATTCACTACGCCCAGCAGGTGGGACGGGCTGGACGCAAGTTGGCTGATGGTGCAGCCAGGGGGTTGCTACTCACCCATGAGCATGATGATCGTGTGGCGGAGTTTTTCATCCGTAATGGATTCCCGAGGTTTGACGATTTAATAACGGTCATGGAGGCCGTTCGTGAGAACCAAGAGGACAATGACTATGGGATGGGTGCTTTGGAAAGCAGTATTCGAGCAAGCGCCAATATGCCTAAGGAGCGCGTGGATCAGTGCCTGAAGTACATGGCGGTGATGGATGCCCCGCCCGTGCGAAGAAAAAAAGACACAACTGCGGGTGGGTATGTCCGGCAAGCTGCCCCATGGAAATGGATTCTCACGGGGAAGCCACTAGAGCCGGAGCATGCCCACCGTGCCCGTGTCGCCCAAGCAAGGCATGCCGACTTGGGAAAAATGCAGAAATACCAAGCACATGATGGATGCCTGATGGCGTTCCTAAGTCAGGCACTGGATGACAGCGATCAGACCCCATGTGGGCGCTGCGCGGTGTGCGATCCTAATTTTGCTATGTTGACTACGCCGAGTCCGGTATTGGTGTCTGCGGCGGAGAAGCTCATTCTTGAAACAGCACTGGTCTTGCCTTGTAATAAAGAGGTTCCTTGGAGACTTGAGAAAACGGCGACAGAGCTTAATCCGACGAGAGGAAAAAAAAGAAATGGGAGCCCAGCGCTTTATGTCAAATATGAACTTCAGGCGGAGGCCGGCCGCGCCTTAAGCCGCTGGATGGACATGGGCTGGGGCGAGTTGGTGCGTCAAGGCAAACAAAAAGACCGATATTTCTCCAATAAATTGGTTGATGCGTGTGCTGGCTTGATTCAGGATCGGTGGCGCCCGCATCCAGAAATCAAGTGGGTCACATGTGTTCCGTCTTTGCGCAATCCAGAATTGGTATCAAATTTTGCCGCACGATTGGCGAAGCGCCTCGGCTTGCCATTTTCTCCCGCCGCCACAAAAATTAGGGAAACCGAGCCGCAGAAACGCATGCGCTGTGACGAAACCCAACTACGCAACATTACCGGAGCATTTGCCGTGGACAAGGCGCTTGTCCGCAGAGATGGCGTCCTCCTCATAGACGATGTAGTCAGCTCCAGTTGGACATTCACCGTGGTCGCGGCGCAATTGCGCCGTGCCGGCTCCGGCCCCGTCTTCCCCTTCGCCCTCGCCGCCCTCGATCTCGAAGCACTGGAGGCTGAAAATGCCGCTGAATGAGCCACTCACCCCAGACGCCCAGGCAATCGCCTTGCTGTGTGCCAGGTTTGGCGAAGAGAAGGCCAAGCCGCTGACGCCATCTGAATATGGCGTCCTCGCGCAAGTTCTTCATCGGCAAAACAAACGGCCGAGCGACCTGCTGCGAGAAGAGGGTTTGGATGCGTTGGATCTCACCGGTTCCAAACTCACGGCCGATCGCCTGCATACGCTTATGCAGCGCGGCTTTGCCTTGGCCATGGAGTTGGAGGCGCTTGCGCGTAGTGGTATCCAAATCATTACCCGTGCAGACGGCCGTTATCCCGCAAACTGGAAAAAGCATCTTGGTCTTGGTGCTCCGCCGTTGCTTTACGGCGCAGGCAATCTAGATCTTTTGAGACTCCCGAGTCTCGCCATGGTTGGTTCGCGGGACGCATCTCCCGAGGCGCTGGACGCCACATGGCAAATTGCGCGTGCCGCGGTGCGAGATGACTTGGCTGTTGTGTCGGGTGGGGCCAAGGGCGTAGATGAAGAATCCATGCAGGCCGCCTTGGAAAGTTCTGGTCGTGCCATCGGGATTTTGGCGGATAGCATGGAACGAGTGGTGGGGGCCAAGCGTTGGAATGGCGCATTGCGGAGCGGGCACCTGCTCTTGATTTCCGCCGTTCATCCTTCCGCCAGATTTCATGTGGGCAATGCAATGGCCCGAAACCGGTTGATCTACACCCAATCCATGGCCGCCGTGGTTGTGTGTTCTGGCTTGGATGGCGGCACATGGACGGGTGCAGTCGAGGGGATGGAGAAAAAATGGGTGCCCGTGTATGTGTTGGATGCGCCCTTTGTTCCCGAAGGGAATCGCGCGTTGATCAAGCGCGGCGCGCGGCTTCTTCGTTTGGAATCTTTGGCGGCATTGGATGCGGTGAAGAACCTGGCGAAGGTTGCTGCGCCTTCCGACGAAAAAACATCATTATTTTCGGATGCCCCTGTTTCGGGTGCAGGCGATGGCTTTTGGAAAAACCATGTGTTGCCAATGATTTTGGAACAATTGGGACAGTCTGGTACGGCTGAGGAACTTGCTGCCAGCGTGGGCATTCTTCCGCAGCAGGCCGAACTATGGTTGCAACGCGCCCATGCGGAAAAAATGCTTGGACTTGATTCTTCATCCTCTATTCATCGTTGGTATCGCATCTAACGCGGCCTTTCAGGCCGCGGATTGCGCCTCCCGCCTACCCAGGCCGTTGGCCTGGGCTGAGGGAAGGTTGACCCTTCGGGCCACAATCCCCCCCCCCCCACACCACACACGCCCACCCAGGCCTTCGGCCTGGGCTCAGGAAAAGTTGCCCCTTCGGGCCACAACCCATTCAGACTCCATGTCCCAATCCCTCTCCCGCCTCCTAACCCACCTCGTCTTCAGCACGAAAAACCGTGCGGGCGTCCTCACGCCGGAAATCCAAGCGCAACTGCATCCGTATCTCGCGACGGTGCTGGAGTCGGCCGGCTGCCCGTCGCTGCGCGTCGGCGGGGTGGAGGACCATGTCCATCTGTTCTTCGCCCTGTCGCGCACCAAGACCATCGCGGAGGTGGTGGAGCAGGTCAAGGTCGGTTCGTCGAAATGGATCAAAACCAAGGGGCCGGAGTTCCGGGATTTCCATTGGCAGGGCGGATACGGCGCGTTTTCCGTCAGCCAATTGGACGCCGACAAGGTCATCGCCTACATCGCTCATCAGAAGGAGCATCACCATGGGGTGTCGTTCCAGGACGAATACCGGTCCATGCTGAATCGGGCGGGCATTCCGTTCGATGAACGGTATGTGTGGGATTGAGGGGATGGAACGGCCCAGCGGGCCGTGTTCCCTTAGCCCAGGCCGTTGGTCTGGGTGATCGGGTTGGGATTCATGGCGGCCTGAAAGGCCGCGTTATGTTCCCCGGCCGTCGTTCGTAACGCGGCCTTTCAGGCCGCAAATTGCGCCTCCTGCCTACCCAGGCCGTTGGCCTGGGCTGAGGAAAAGTTGGCCCTTCGGGCCACATACAATCGCCTGTTCATCCGGCCCCTTCGGGGCCTCCACCCGTGGCAACAATCGTCCGCGCCTTCGGCGCGAAATCCCGACCCAATCCCCGCCCCTTCCGGGCGCAAACTAAACTTCCCTTTTCCTCTTTCCCCCAGGTTCCATCCCGCATGTCCTCCACCCTCGAATACCGTCTCAAACCCAACGCCTCCCTCGAAGAGCTCGAAGCCCTCGCCATCTGGGGCCGCAAGGAACTCGAACTGGCTGAAAAAGAAATGCCCGGCCTGATGGCCGTGCGCGCCGAGTTCGGCGCCAAGAAGCCGCTCAAGGGCCAGAAGATCACCG
>CAZVNU010000010.1:0-17246 GCA_964628335.1 uncultured Phycisphaeraceae bacterium | reverse complement strand
GGCGCGAGGTGGCCCGTTATTACATCGCGTGGAAGGGCAAGTATTACGCATTTCCTGAGTACAGCAAGGACTATCCCAGTTCCACCGTGATTGCGTCGCACCGGGTCACCAAGAAAATGTATGCCGCCGAGCCCGCGCTGGCGGTGTTGACCCAGGCGTACAAGGATGACAACGGGGTCGATCGGAAACGCACCCTGAAAAAAGACGCCGATGAAGTGGCGGTGGCGGTCAAAGCGTTGCCCAAAGTCGCCATCGGTGCTTATGGCTGGATTCATTCCGGCAAGGTGGCGCGGATTGAAGGTGACGATACGGTGGTTTTGCGCCGGGTGGAATTGGTGAATGCCACTGAACTGGATGCGGTCAAGAAAAAGACATACGACAAACTGTTTGATCAGGATGTGGCCGATTACCGTGCCAAGGTGTTGGCCAACAACACGCGGCCGCGCCAGCGGGGCCAGGGCCATAACCTGATCGCGGCATACACCGACATGCAGCGGGATGCCTATCGGTGGTGGTTTGCCGAGCGCAACCAAGCGGCAACCCGCCAAGCCGAGGCGGAGTTTTCCGGCATGGAGTGGAAGGTGGTGGGCTTCAAGACCGGCAAGATTGCCAAAGGCACCCGTTGGCCATCCGGCGGCAAGGGGGTGCAGTTGGCCATTTTGGATGTGGATGGCCGCACGATATTGGCCGCTCCGGCTGCCTTTTTGGAAAAAGGCATGACCGAAGAAGACATGCTTGGTTTGATCAAGACCCGCAAGCTTTCCAAGGCGGATTTTGCGCTGCTGGCCAAGGAGGCCAGGCTCCGGGATGCCAAGGGCTGGGTTGGATTGGTGATTCATGCCCTGGAGCATGAAGGAAAATTGCCAAAAGCCCCCAAGCAGGTGGAGTCAGTCAAAAAAACGGCGCCCAAAGGCAATGACGTGGAGTTGGTGCGCTGAACAGGGAACACATCCCGATACAAAAAAACCAGCCCGCAGGCTGGTTTTTTCACGGTGTTTTTTTTGTTCAGCGGCAGCCGCAGCCGGTGCCGCAGGAGCCGGCCTTGGCGCCCTTGACGGCGGCCACCACCTTGCGGGCGGCGTCGGTCAAATCGTTGCCGGTCTGCAGGGTGGGGATCTTGGCCTTGTTGGCTTCCAGGATGGCGCGGGCGGCCTGCACATTGGTGCCTTCCAGGCGCACCACCAACGGCACATTGAAGCCGACCTTGGTGGCGGCGTTGACGATGGCCTGGGCGATCACGTCGCACTTGGCGATGCCGCCGAAGATGTTGACCAAGATGCCTTCGACGCGCTTGTCGGAAAGGATGATCTTGAAGGCTTCGGTCACGGCTTCTTCCGAAGCCGAACCGCCGACATCCAGGAAGTTGGCCGGCTCGGCGCCGTGGA
The DNA here is from genome assembly GCA_964628335.1 of uncultured Phycisphaeraceae bacterium. Classification (GTDB taxonomy): domain Bacteria; phylum Planctomycetota; class Phycisphaerae; order Phycisphaerales; family Phycisphaeraceae; genus CANIYR01. The sequence goes on along the minus strand of CAZVNU010000010.1, from coordinate 15,861 downwards.
GTTTGATGATGTCCATGGTGGACATGGCCAGGCCGGCGCCGTTGACCAGGCAACCGATGTTGCCGTCGAGGTTCACATACGACAGGCCGAATTCGGCGGCGCGGGCTTCGGCGGGGTCCATTTCTTCGGGGTCCTGCATGGCCACGAATTCCTTCTGACGGAAGGCGGCGTTGTCGTCGATGTCGAACTTGGCGTCGATGGCCAGCACCTGCCCGTCGGGGAATTTTTCCGAAGCGGGGGTGACGATCAGCGGGTTGATTTCAACCAGCGAGGCGTCGGTGGCCAGGAACACCTTGGACAGCTTGATCATGATGGCCGCGGCCTGCTTGACCTGCTGGCCCTTGAAGCCCAGGGCGAAGGCGATCTTGTTGGCTTGGAAGGGCAGCAGGCCGACTTCGGCGTCGATGGCTTCCTTGAAGATTTTTTCGGGATGGGTGGCGGCCACTTCCTCGATGTCCATGCCGCCTTCGGCCGAGGCCATCAAGACCGGGCAGTTTTGCGAGCGGTCGGCCACGATGGAGAGGTAGTACTCCTTGGCGATGTCAACGCCGGAGGCGACCAGCAACTTGCGCACCACCACGCCTTCCGGGCCGGTTTGCGGGGTGATCAGCATGTTGGCCAGGATGATGTCGGCCTTTTCCTTGGCTTCGGCGGCGCTCTTGACCAGCTTCACGCCACCGCCCTTGCCGCGGCCACCGGCATGGACCTGGGCTTTGACCACGGACAGGGTGTGCCCCTGGGCCAGCAGGGTTTCAAACGCCTTGGCGGCTTCGTCGCCATTGCTGGCCACGATGCCGGCGGGGACGGGGATGCCGAATTTGGCGAGGACTTCTTTGGCTTGGTATTCGTGGAGTTTCATGGGGTTCTTTGATGGGGGGGGAAAAGAGAGGGTGGGATGATAATGAGGCGCAAGTGGGGTGGCGGACGCCCTGATTGATGCCCCCATTTTGGGTATAGTTATGGCATGAAAAAAGCCAAGTCTGCGGAGTTTTCCACGCCAGTCACGCTGCGCACGCATTTGCTGGCACGCCCCAAGCCGATCGCCATGCCGCCGACGCGGGTGCGGGCCATCCGCATGGGTTTGGGCATGAGCCAGGAATTCTTCGCCCGTTGTTTGCATGTTTCCGGCCGCACGCTGGAAAAATGGGAGCAGGGGGCCGCGTCGCCCACCGGCGCCGGCGCGGCCTTGCTGGTGTTGATTGAGAAGCATCCGGCCTTGGCCACGGAGCTGGCGTTGGCGCAATGAAAAATCCACCCGGCGGATGCCGGGTGGATTTTCTTTTTCGTCGCGGTTTGGGTTTAGAGCAGGTCGTCGCCTTCAAGGTTGTCTTCGGCTTTTCTCTGTTGGGTGTTGTAGGCCCAGCGCATGAGGATGAGTCCGCCTTCAAACAATCCATACATGGGCAGGGCCAGCAGCAACATCGAGAACATGTCGGTGGAGGGCGTCAGCAGCGCCGATCCCACCGCGCAGGCCAACAGGGCGAATTTGCGCTTGCCGGCAAAGAAATCGGGATTGAGCAGGCGGGTCCAGCCGATCACCAGCATGACCACGGGAATTTGAAAGGCGATGGCCACCGCCAAAATCATGAAGGCGGCAAAGGAGATGTAATCGCTCAAATTGGGCATCGGCGTGATCAGATGATCGTTGGCCATCGCCAAGGTGACCACATGCCCGTCACTGACGGTGATTTTGACCGAGCCTTCCACCCCATTGATCCAGGCGTCGCCGCGCGCGGGTTGCTTGGGATCCGCGCTCAGAATCGGCAGTTTGATGGGGGCGGCGTCATAGGCGATGGTCTGGGGCGCGACGGCATCCGGCTTTTTGGGGCTGCCCCAAGGCATTCCCGGCGTTTTTTTGTCAATCCAATCGTTGGCGTCGTAAATCCAGCGCGAGACGGGGTTCAATTGTCCGGGGTGCGGCTTGGGAAAGGATGAATCGGAAAAAGAGATGAAGAAATTGAGGCAAATGGGCAACAGGATGAAATAAGCAAAAGACGACCCCCAAAGGGTCATGATGGAACTGAATGGCACCAAGATATGGGCCACTTTCCGTTCACGCGGGTACAGGCCGGTGGCGATGAATTTCCATAATTGCCACACGATCCACGGGCTGGCCAGAATGGCCGACATGATCAAGCCCACCGTCATGTATTCGCCAAAGCCGGCGGAGGGTCCGGTGGAGATGATGGAGGCCGGATAGCCATTGCGGTGCAGGGCTTGGATCATCGGATCCAAAATCCAACCGATGATGTCGCCGGCGTAATAAAAAGCGATGCCGGCGGCCAAGGCCACGCCATACAACGCATGCAGCAGGTGGTGGCGCAATTCCTCGAGATGCTCCCCCAGCGACATGGAGCGCTCGCCCACTTCATTGGAGCGCTGGGCATGTTTTTGGGCGAGGGTGAAAACTTGGTCGAGAGCCATGGGGCGTTACTGGAAGATGCGGGGGGAGAAGCACTTGATTGTAGGGGAATGACGCATGGGCCCGCCGGGCATTACGCGGTGGGCAAAGAAAAAGACCTGCTTGGCAGCAGGTCTTTCATGGGCAATACAGGGCTCGAACCTGTGACCTCGTCAGTGTGAATGACGCGCTCTAGCCAACTGAGCTAATCGCCCTTTTCAGTCACCCGTTTTCCGTCTCAAGGAAAAGGGCGCGGCATTGTAGCGTGCGCGCCCCTTTGGTCAAGTGGCCTGTGCAATCAGGCATTGTGGGTGGTGCCATGGCCGACCTGCGCCGACACATGCGGCTGTTGGCCGGGTTGCTGGGTGACTTGCGGGGGGGCTTCGGCGGCTTTGTTGATTTCCGCTTCAACGCCGGAGAGTCCCTTCTTGAATTCAACCACGCTCTTGCCCAAGGATTTGCCGATTTCCGGCAAGCGTTTGCCAAACAACAGCAGGCCGATCAGGGCGATGATGATGAGTTCTGGCATGCCAAGATTGAAGATGGCCAAGGGAAGGATGCTGTTCATAAGAAGCTCTCTTTCAAGCGGCCGCATGGCCGGGGGATTAAGCAGGACTGACCGACCCCATTATAGGGGCGAACAACCCAAGGACGCGCAAAACGCGCAGGTATTACACCCTGTTTTTTTCAAACGGCACCGAACACCAGCGACACATTGTGGCCGCCGAAGCCGAAGGAATTGCTCATGGCGACCTTGATGTCGCCGTGGCGGGCGGTCTTGGGCACATAGTCCAGGGTGCAGCCTTCGTCGGGGGTGTCCAGGTTGATGGTCGGCGGCACATCGCCGGTTTGGATGGCCTTGGCGCAAATCACCGCTTCGATGCCGCCGGCGGCGCCAAGGGCGTGGCCGGTCATGCTCTTGGTGGAGGAAACCCACACCTTGGTGTCCTGCCCGAACACGCGCTGGACGGCGCGGGTTTCGGCCTGGTCGCCAAGGCCGGTCGAGGTGCCGTGGGCGTTGATGTAGCCGACCTGGTCGGTGCTGACGCCCGCATCGGCCAAGGCCTGCGACATGGCGTAGCCGGCGCCGGCGCCGTCTTCAAGCGGGGCGGTGATGTGCGAACCGTCGGAGGACTGGCCGCCGCCGAGCAATTCGCAATAAATCTTGGCGCCGCGCGCTTTGGCGTGCTCGTACTCTTCCAAGATGTAGATGCCGGCGCCTTCGGCCAGCACAAAGCCGTCGCGGTCCTTGTCCCACGGGCGGCTGGCGGCGGCGGGATCGTCGTTGCGCTTGGACAGCGCCTTGAGCGCCTGGAAGCAGGCCAGACCCAAGGGGGTCAGGGCGGCTTCGGTGCCGCCGGTGATCATGATGTCGGCCGCGCCGCTCCTGATGGCCCAGAGGGCGGACACGGTGGCGTCGCCGGCCGAGGCGCAGGCGGTGGCCACGGCCGAGGTCGGGCCGCGCAGGCCGTAGTGGATCGAGACATTGCCGGCGGCGGCGTTGCCCATGAGCATCGGCACCATGAAGGGGCTGACGCGCGAAGGGCCCTTGGCCATCAGTTTGCCATGGCCGTCGGCGAAGGTTTCCATGCCGCCGATGCCGGTGCCGATGATGGCGCCGCAGCGCCAGGGGTTTTCCTTGGAGAAATCCAAGCCGGAATCGGTCACTGCATCCATGGCGGCATTGACCGCAAACTGGGTGAATTTATCCCAACGCTTGGTGGACTTGATGCGTTCAGCCACCTCAAGGTTGGGGGGGCCTTCCCAGCCTTTGACTTCGCCGCCGATTTTGACGGAAAAATCGGAGGTGTCAAAGCCTGTGATCAGGCTGATGCCCGAGGTGCCGGCCAAGAATTGATCCCACACCCCGTTGACGGAGGTGCCAAGGCTGGTGACCCAACCCAAACCGGTAATGACGACGCGACGCTTGCTCATGGTGGTGGAGGCTAAAGAAACAGGCCGGGCCTTTTGTAGAGGCCCGGCCTGAAATGGGCGAGAGGTGATGAAAACACCGATAGGTCGGCGTTTTCGCTCAAGTCCTGATAATCAGGCCTTGGCCTTCAGGATGTAGTCGATTGCAGCGCCGACGGTCTGGATCTTTTCGGCTTCTTCGTCGGGGATGGTGGTTTCGAATTCATCTTCAAATTCCATCACCAGTTCGACGGTGTCGAGCGAGTCGGCGTTGAGGTCGTTGACAAAGTTGGTGTCACGGGTGATTTCACCCTTGTCCACGCCCATTTGTTCGGCGACGATGGCGATGACCTTTTCTTCAACTTGCTTGGCTTCCATGGGGATCTCCGGTAGGTGTGGGGCGGACTTGCAATCCGTCCCGGGTTTGGGGTTGGGTGCGTTAACCAAAGGGCTAACGGCGGGGATGATAGCGGATGGCGGAACTATGCACAAGCAATCCGCCAGAATTCCACAAAGGGTCGGGACCTTGCCATTTAGGCCATGGTCATGCCACCATCGACGGTGATGACCTGGCCGGTGACATAGCCACCTTCTTCAGAAGTAAGAAAGGCCACGGCGGCGGCGATTTCGTTGGGCTGGCCGAAGCGCTTGAGGGCGGTGATGTTCTTGACGCCGTCCTTGACGATGTCGGGCAGGCTGTCGGTCATGTCGGTCTGGATGAAGCCGGGGGCCACCACATTGGCGGTGATGTTCTTGCCGCCGAGTTCCTTGGCGATGGTCTTGGACAAACCGATGACGCCGGCCTTGGCGGCGGCGTAGTTGGCCTGGCCGGCGTTGCCCACGATGCCGGAAACCGAGCCGATGTTGACGATGCGGCCCCATTTGCCGCGCATCATCGGGCGCAGGGCGGTGCGGCTGGCGATGAACACGCCGCGCAGGTTGGTGTTGATCACGGCGTCGAAATCCTCGTTGCTCATGCGCAGCATCAGGCCGTCTTTGGTGATGCCGGCGCAGTTGACCAGGATGTCCAAGCGCTTGTGGGCGTCGGCCACGGCTTCGACCATGGCTTCGATGGCGGCGCCGTCGCCCATGTCGCAGGTCTTGGCTTCGGCGGAGCCGCCTTCGGCTTGGATGGCGGCCACGGCGGCGTCGAGCTTGGCCTGGTCGCGGGCCACGCACACGACATGGCGGCCCTGGCGGCCGAGGGACTTGGCGATTTCAAGGCCGATGCCGCGGGAGGCGCCGGTGACGATGGCAACGCGTTTTTCCATGGGGAAGATTGGGAAAGAGGGGGATTGGGGGGAATTGTGAAGGGGGGAATCATAGCGCGAGGGCTGGGGATAGGATTCCAGCCATGCACATTCCCACCCACCTTCTTTCGGCATGGGGCATCGCCAACCATGTGCCGGGCTTGACCCGGCGCGAGCGTTTTTTCGCCATGGTGGCCGGAACAGCCGCCGATTTGGACGGGCTGGGAATGGTGGTGTCGGACGAATGCTATTGCACCTACCACCATGTGCTGGGCCACAACTTGCTGTGGGGCACCTTGCTGGCCGCCGGGTTGGCTTGGAAGTCCGCCCATCGGATCAAAGGGCTGTGCCTGTATTTGAGCCTGTTCCACCTGCATTTGGTGATGGATTACTACGGCTCAGGCCGGGGTTGGGGCATTGCCTATCTGTGGCCCTTTTCCAAGTGGGAGGCCGTCAACCGCCAAGCCTGGGATTTCTCCGGCTGGCAAAACCAAGCGGCATTGTCGGTCTTTGTGCTGTGGAGCGTGGCAATCTTCTTTTGGCGCCAGCGCACTCCCTTGGAGCTGGTGCCGCATTTCGACCAAAAGTTGGCGGGGGTGGTGTGGCGGTGGTTGCGAATTAAAAAAAAGTAGACGCGGCGGCTCGCCGCGTTTGAAGAAAAATATTTGAAAACAACGCGCGTTCCATTTGGAACGCGCGTTGTTTTGTGGCTGTATGCGGTGAACGCGGCGAGCCGCCGCGTCTACTTTTCACGCCGCCGGCGGCGCGTCGAAATTCTCGACCTTGAGATCCTTCACCGTGCGGCGCATCAGGCCGGAGAGCACTTTGCCCGGGGCCAGTTCCACATAGCGGCCGGGCAGGTTGACGGCGGCCCACTGCATGGATTGGCTCCAACGCACCGGGCTGGTCAGTTGCGCGATCAGGCTGGCTTTGATGGCGGCGATGTCGGCCACATGGGCCACGCCCGAGACATTGGAAAGCACGGTGGCAGTGGGCAGGTTCCAAGTGGTTTGTTCCAAGGCGGCGGCCAATTTCTCGGCGGCCGGCTTCATCAGATCGGAGTGGAAGGCGCCGGCCACGGTCAGCGGTGTGGCTTTGAAGCCGGCCGCGGCGGCCGCTTCGGCCACGCGGGCGCAGGCTGCGGGGTCGCCGCTGGCCACCACTTGCATGGGCGAGTTGTAATTGGCGGGCACCAAAATGCCGTTTTGGCGGGCTTGGTCGCAAAGCTCCGCGGCCTTGGTTTCAATGCCGTCGCCGGTCAGGGCGACCATGGTGCCTTGGCCGCTTTCGGCGGCGGCTTGCATGGCTTGGCCGCGCAGGCGCACCAAGGCCAAGCCGTCGGCAAAGGAGAACGCGCCAGCCAAGTGCAAGGCGGTGAATTCGCCCAGCGACAGGCCGGCGGTGGCGGTGACATCTGCGGGGTTCAGCAAGCCCTTTTCAACGAGGCCGCGGTAGGCGGCGACCGAAGCGGTGTAGATGGCGGCTTGGGCCGAGTCGGTCTTGTTGAGGATGTCGGCCGGGCCTTCAAACGACAGCTTGGCCAAGTCAAAACCCAAGACGCCGGCAGCCTCAGCATAGGTGGCTTGGGCGGCGTCGGAGGCGTTGAACCAGGCTTGGCCCATGCCGATGGCTTGGGCGCCCTGGCCGGGGCAGAGAAGAACGGTGGGGGTGGGGGTGGACATGGGGCGGGAATGATAAAGGTTAAACCAATGAACTGGGCAAGGCCGGCAGCAGCAGATCGTCTTGTTCGCCGGCCATCAACCGGTGGCAGGCCAGGCCGGCCAGCATGGCGCCGTTGTCGGCGCAATACGCCATGCCGGGCAGGTGCACCGGCAGACGCCACTTGGCGCCGAACTTGGCGGCTTCGCTTCTAAGCAAACTGTTGGCCACCACGCCGCCGCCAAAAATGATGGATTTGGGCTCCAGCCCGCGTGCCTTCATGTGCAGTTGCGCCCGGCGCAATTTGGTGAACAAAATGCCGATGGCCGCTGCCTGGAAGGCGGCGGCGATGTCGGCGCGCTCCTGGGTGGATAGATCTTCAACGGTGCGCTCAAAGGTGGCGTCTGCGCCGCGCCCGGTGGGGAAGCCGCGGATGGAATACAACAGGGCGGTCTTGAGGCCGGAGAAGGAAAAATCCAGGCTCTCGGGCGAGAGCAGCGAGCGCGGCAATTCGCGCGGGGCTTTTGACGCATCGCCGGTTTGCGCCAACAAGTCCAAGCTGGCCCCGCCGGGATAGCCGGCATTGAGCATGACGGCCGCCTTGTCGTAGGCCTCGCCCACGGCGTCATCGATGGTGGCGCCGATTTTTTCCATTTTCAGCGCGGATTCCATGGCGTACAGGCTGGTGTGGCCGCCGCTGGCCACCAGGCCAAGGGCTGGGTAAGCCGGCGGGGTGTCGGTTTCCAGCGCGGCGGCATACAGATGGGCCTGCACATGGTCGATGCCGATCAGCGGCCGGCTTAGCGCCCATGCCAGGCCTTTGGCCGCATTGACGCCCACCAGCAGGGAGCCGACCAAACCGGGGCGGTTGCCCACCGCGATGGCATCCAATTCTTGGGGTGCGACCTGCGCCTTGGTCAGCGCCTCGGTCAAGACCGGCGTAAGCCAATCCAAATGGGCGCGGCTGGCGACCTCCGGCACCACGCCGCCGTATTGCTCATGCAGGTCGTGCTGCGAATGCACCACATTGGACAGCACGCGGGTGCCGTCGGCCACCACGCTGGCGGCGGTTTCATCGCAGGAGGTTTCAAGGGCGAGAATCAGCATGGGGCTTAAGGGTGGGCGGCGGGCGTCGCCAACTCTTGGCGCAATTGTTTGAGGCGGGATTCGGTGTTTTTGATTTCTTCGCGCAGGTGCCAATGCGGATCGTCTTGGGTGGACAACGCCGGGTCGTCGCCCACCCGTGGCCATTGGCCGGAGGTGTTTTTTTCAAGCAATGCCGCGTAAGCCCCGGCCAAGGGCGCATCGTGCAGTTTTTCGCGCAGGAATGCCGCTGAGATGACGGCATCGGGATTGGCCAGGGGATGCAGCGAGGGCGCCAATTGGCGGGTGGTGGCTTGGGCGCCAGCTTCGGCCGGGCTCATCCCAATCTGCCCGCCGGGCGATGGCGCAATGCCGAAATCGCTTTTGCCGGTGCGGTGGATGCAACGGCCCGAGGGCAGAAAATAATAGGCGGTGGTGAGTTTGAGTTTGCCGCGCAGCACGGGCAGTTCTTTGACGCTTTGCACGCAGCCTTTGCCAAACGAGCGCGAGCCGACGATCAGGGCCCGCTGGTGGTCCTGCAAGGCGCCGGCCAGCACTTCGGCGGCCGAAGCGCTGCGGGCATCGATCAGCACCACCAGCGGCGCGTCGGTGAGGGCTGGTTGGCCGGTGAAAAATGCCCGGTTGGCAAAGGCCGGCCCGCGCACCGACGCCACCAAAGTGTCTTTGGGCAAAAACAAGCCGGCGCTGTCGCAGGCTTGGGCCAGGTAGCCGCCGGGATTGCCGCGCAAATCCAGGATGATGCCTTTGAGGCCGGCGGGGGCCTCTGCCTGCATGTGCTTGATCGCCTCGGCCAGGGCGGTGGCTGAATGGTCGGTGAAGCGGCCAAGGGCGGCGTAGCCGATGCCTTGCTTGGCGTCGAGCAGCCAACTTGCCGGCGTTGCCGGGCCGGGCAACGCCGGGCGCAATTCCTTTTCGCCGTGCAGGCTGGCCTGCCATTGGGTGGCTTCATCTTCGGCCATGAACACGGTGTGGGGATCGCGCAGGGTTTCGGCCATGCCGGCCAGCGCGCCCTGGGCCAGTTTCGCCTGTTTCGGGCGGGTGGTGTGCGACTCATGCATCCAGTGCATGGCCTCGCCCATTTCTGCCAATTCCGGCGAAGGTGCGGGGTTGATCAGCATCACCAGCACCAGGTTGGCCAACAGCGCCAGCAGCACGCCCATCATCACGATGCGCGGGGTGTAGCCGTTTTTTTGGGGCGGTTGGTCAGACATGGATGAAGAAAGTATAGGCGGCAAAGCCGCCGTTTAGTCAACGAGCCCTGAGCGCAAGTTCAGGGGATGCGTGCTGTATTCACAAAAAAACCCGGGCTTGCGCCCAAGGTTCATTTTGATTGGGTTCACGGCCGTTTTACAGCTTGAAGTTGCCAAGGCCCGAGCCGCGCAATTCCATGCCGCCTTTGAGCGCGCTGGCGGGCAGCTTGGCCACCGCCGGGCCCTTGACGATGGCGACTTCTTCCTTGGCGCGGCCGCGACCGCCGCCAAAGCCGCCGCCGGGCTTGCCAGCGCCGCTCTTGCCGCCACCGAAGCTGCCGCCCTTGCTTTCGCCGCCGGCCTGGGGTTCCTTGAGCGACAGGCTGATCTTGCGGCTCTCGGGGTCGAAGCCGGCGATGCGGAAGGTCTTGATTTCGCCCACCTTGAGGAAGTCGGCGATGTTTTCCACGCGCTGGTCGGCGATCTGCGAGATGTGGACCATGCCTTCGATGCCGTCTTCGAGTTCGACAAAGGCGCCGAAATCCTTGATGGCGACCACCTTGCCTTCGTGCTTGCTGTCCTGGGTGTACTTGGCTTCTGCCGCGGCCCAGGGGTTGCCTTGCTCGGTCTTGAGGGTCAGGCGGATCTGGCGCTTGCCAAGATCGATCTGGCTGACGGTGAACTTGAGCTTGTCGCCCTTCTTGATCACATCTTCGACCTTGGCCACGAACTTGTGGGAGAGTTCGGAGACGGGGATGAGGGCTTCGATGCCGGCTTCGATCTGCACGAAGGCGCCGAAATCCATGGTGCGGGTGACCAGGCCTTCGACCTGGCCGCCGACCTGGATGCGCGACTCGAGGGAATCCCACGGATCCGACAGGGTGGCTTTGAGCGAGAGCGCGATCTTGTCGCGGCCCTTGTCGTCTTTTTCAATCTTGGTGACCTTGACGCGCACCTTGTCGCCCACCTTGACGGCGGCGTTCATGTTGGCGACATGGCTGTGGCTGACTTCAGAGATGTGCAGCATGCCGTCGACGCCGCCGATGTCGATGAAAGCGCCAAAGGGCATGATCTTGGTGACGACACCTTCGACCATGTGGCCGACTTCAAGGGTGGCGAGCACTTGGTCGCGACCGGCGCGGCGTTCTTTTTCGACCAGGCTGCGGCGCGAGAGCATCACCTTCTTGTGCTTGCGGTCGACTTCGGTGACCACGGCCTGCATTTTCTGGCCGACGAACTGCTCGAGGTTCTCGATGTAGTTCACATCCACCTGGCCGGCGGGCATGAAGGCCTTGACCGCGCCGAGCAATTCGAGTTCCAAGCCGCCCTTGTTGAAGCCGGTGACGCGGGCGTCCACGCTTTGGCCCTTGGCCAGGGTGTCCCACGAGGTCTTGCCGATGGTGCCTTCGCGCGAGAGCAGCATCAGGCCGTTGGAAGCTTCAACGGAGTTGACCACGAAGTCCATGATCGAGCCGATGCGCGGGGGATGCTCGAACTGGTCGGCCGGCACCACGCCTTGCAACTTGCCGGAACCTTCCAGGATGTCCACGAACACATCACCGCCGCGCAAGGCTGCCACGCGGCCGCGCTTGAGGTGGTGGGCTTTGGGAACCACTTCGCCTTCGGGTGCTGGGTTGGCTTTGGTGGCCAACAGGGCTTCGATCGATTCGCCGGAGGCAGCCATGGCGGCGGCCACTTCGGCTTCGATGTCGGAGGCGGTCGGGGAGGTGGGGAGGTTCGCTTCGCTCATGTTCTTTCTCGCGTGTTTTCTTGCCAAAAGGTTTTCCCGCCGGGAAAAGGGTGGAGGGGGTGGGTTGGCGGGGAGGAAAGAATAACGGAAAGAACCCGGTTCAGGCGCTCTTTCGCTTTGGCAAAAACACCAACCCCGCCACCAGCAGATTGGCCAGCGCAAAGGCAATCAGCCAATAGGCGGTGGTGTTGGCCTCGCCATAGGCGTGCAAACCCTTGCCCAACTGGTTGACGCCAAACCAACTCCATGCGGTGACGATGTTTCCAAGCACGGCCAAGGCCGCCAAGCCGCGCTCCTTGACCAGGCCGCCCATGCGGGCATGCAGGATCAGGGCATTCCACAGCACGATCATCATGGCACCGTTTTCCTTGGGATCCCAGCCCCAGAAACGGCCCCAGGATTGGTCGGCCCAGATGCCGCCCAGGATGGTGCCGATGAATGAGAGCAGCAAGGCGAAGCACAGCGCGCCGTAGATGACGGTGGTCAGCGCGCGCAGCGAAGCGCGGTCGCGAACGAAGAATTGCGCGCCAAGGTAGATGATGCCAAGCAGGCCGGCCAGGAAAGTCGCCGAGTAGCCCAGGGTGATGATGACCACATGGGTGGCCAGCCAGAAGTTGGTGTCCAGCACCGCCTGCAACACGCCGATGGTGTCGCCTTCGGCCAGGGCATTGGCGATGATCAAGGTGCCCGAGCCGGTGATCGCGCCCACCAGCAAGGTGAAGCCCAGGCGCACTTGCAGCATGCGGGAGAGCACATATTCAGCGACCAAGGAGAAGCCGGCCAAACCCCAGCCGACGAAAATCGCCGAGGAGTACAGGTTGGTCACCGGCGGCCGGCCGGAAATCCAAATGCGCACCACCAGCGCCGCCGTGTGGATCACAAAGGCGATGCCGACCAAAGTGAAGGCGGTGCGCCACAGCGGTTTGTGCCAGGACATCCACGAGCCGAACACGCAAAGGGCCGCGCACACATAGATCCACAACGCCAGAGAGAAGGGGTCGGCGCGGTTGAAGGCGGCTTCGGTGGCGGCCAGTTTGACGGATTCGCCCACACGCTCGGCTTGCGCCCGTTGCAATGCCGTCACCGCCGCGTCAAAGGCGGCGGCGTCTTTTTTGGCCCAAGCGTCTTGCAAGTCTTGCCAACCACGGGCTTGTTTTTGCAATTGTTCCATGCCATCGGGCAACTGCTGCCAAGCGGCCAAGGCTTTGGCCCACTCGGTGACTTGGGCATCGGTGGTCCAGCCTTGCTGCTGCATGGTGATCATGCCTTCGCGCAGGGGCAGCCAGCCGGCGGCATCGCGGGGGCCGGTGGAGGTGGGCGGGGTGAGCCCGGCCCAGGCGCCGTGGCCGCGCAGGCGGGCGTATTGGCTGATGCGGCCCTCCAGTTCGACCAGCGCGTTTTCGCGGGCGTCGCGGTTTTCACGCGCGGTTTTGCGGGCCGCGTTGATGGCTTGGCCGAATGCCTTGTCGGACATGTGCGCCACGATCTGCGCGATGGTAAAGCGTTTTTCGACGGAATCCTGCTGGCCGATCAGGGCTTTGACCGCGTCATGGTCGATGCGGAAGATCGGATAGTCGTTGGCGCCCTTGGTGTTGGCGATGACATCGAGCAGCCACTCCACGGCAGTCACCTTGCGGGCCGGCTGATCGCCTTTTTGGGGCAGGTACAACGCGCTTTTGCCGGAGATTGCCAGCAAGGTATTGCGGGCCAAGGAATCCACCGGCTGTACCCGGCCGCCGGCCACCACCGGGAGGTTGGCGAAGGCGGTGAGGTTGGGGGATGGGTTGCCGGCCGGGCGCAAAGACCAGCCCAGCGCCAAGGCGCAAGCAAGGGCGGCGAAAGCGGGCAGCAGCCAAGCAAGACGCGAATGGCGCTCACGAGCCCTGAGCGCAAGCTCAGGGGAATCGCATGCCGATTGGGGGGGCATCCCCCGAGCTTGCGCTCGGGGCTCGTGAATGTTTGTCATGGCCTTTGGCGCTTGCCCGCTTGCCCGCTTCAAGAATTTCCCCAGGCTCAGCAAGAAATGCACCAGCAAACCGACGGTTCCCAGCGCGCAGGCGATGTAGGGCACCGTCCAGGCCGGATTGCGCACCACTTGCAGGCCCGAAGTGGCGCCGTTGGCGCCGTTGCCCATGTGTTCTTGGTAAAGCGTTTCGCGGCCGATGCGCAGCGGCACATTCATCGAGATATGTTCAGTGCGGTCTTCTTTGCCCTTCTCCAGCACCGTGATGCGGCTGGCGAAGTTTTTGGCGATGTGGGTGCCGGGGTACACATCGTGGGTGGCTTCTTCCAGGCGGATGGCATACGGCAGAACATGGCGCTTGGCGCGCAATTGCAGGCGGATGTCGGTGCCGGGAATTTGGCGCGGCGCGTTGCTGCCGCCAAACAGGGCGATGTCGTGGCCGCCCACCCGCACGATGGCGCCGGGGGTGTTGTTCATGGCTTCGCCAAGACCGGTGACGGGGGCGAGCGCCATCAGCTCCAAGCGCTTGCCCACCAGCATCGGGGCATCCGGGGACGGCGCCCAAGTCAGCAATTGTGCGGGATCTTTTTCCTGTGCAATGGTCAGGTCGGCATTTTTAAGCCAGCGCACCACGCCTACTTTGGCCGAGGTGAGCGGTTGTTTTTGGGCGTCGTCGGCTTCGAGCATCCATTGCGGCACGCATTCCACCGTTGCCATGCCGGAGCCGTCCGCATTGGGCGTGCTGACCGCCAGTTCGTATTCGCGCATGTCTTCGGCATAGGCGCGCACCTGGCCCACATGCAGACTCATGTGTGTTTCCACCGCGCGGTAACTGGTGACGCCCTGGCCCACCACCAGCAGGATGACCGCCAGATGGATCATCACCATGCCCGCCCGTTTGCCATAAAGCAGGAAGAAGCCCGCCGTCACCGGGGCGTAAAGCAGCAGGCCGCCGCCAAGCATGGCAAAGGGGTTGTCGGTCAGTTGCCCGCGCCAGTAAGGGTCGAGGTGGGCATAGGCCACCAAGGTGGCGCCCACGGTGGTGACCAAGGTGCCGGCCAGCAGCAGGGGCAGTTTTTGGGTCGGTTGGAATTTAAGGCAAAAGGCGCAGCCCAGATTGATGAGCAAGGCCGTGCCCAAGGTGACGCCGCCAAAGAAGGGGAAGGCCCCTTTGAGGTCGTAGTTGGCCGGCATGAAAATGTTGAAATCCACCCACACGATGGGGTATTTGAAATACATCTCCAGCACATGCCAGATGCCCATGCGCGCCTGCGCCAGCGAGCCGAAGAAAACAAGCAGCACGATCAGGCCGATCAGCACCACCGCGATGCGCAGGGAGGCCAAGGTGCGAAGGATGCGTTCGGGGGAAAGTTGATTCATGATCGTAAGCGCTGCGAAGCGGCGCAGGTTCCTGGCCAGGGGTGAACCCTTTGGAGGGGGGAGGCGGTGAAGGGGCGTGCACGCAAAGGACGCTCGCATGCCCAAGTTATTTCTTGATGGCGGGCAACAACTTCAAATCCGCCGGCAAGGGCGCCGGCGCGCCGGTCAGCGGCAATTTGAGCGACTTGAGAAATTCGGTCAGCGGCGAGAGTTGCGCTTCAACCGGCCCGGTTTTGCCGGTGAGTTTGATGAAGTAGGTGTTTTCGTTGTCGGCGGCAAAGGCCACCAGCATGGCCTGTTCACCGACCGGTTCGCCTTCGGCGGCGGCGATCGGCAGCAGCACGCCGGGCGCGCCGCTGATCGTCACCGGCACCGCCTGCAGTTGGGCGGGCAATGCTTGCCATGGCGCAAGTTTGAGTTGGTCGCGCCAGCGGTTGATGTTGTCGAGGGTGGAGCCCATCTTGCCGCCGATCAAGCCGGGGAAGCGGGTGATGGCAACGCTGCAGGCCTCATCGCCGACGCCGGCGCTGAACTGCGCCAGGCGCATGTCGCTGGAAGGTTGCACTTGGATCCAGCCCGCGGGCAGGGTGAAGGCGAGGGTGTCTGCGGCAGGGGCTTTCGGCTCCTGCGCCGCGGACGAAGGTTGCGCCTCCGCTTTGCGTTCCACTTGGCCTGCCACCGCGAACACCCAGCCGCCATTGGCCAATTTTTTCACCTGTGTTTCCGCTTCCGCTTCCGGCAATTCCGCCAATCCGGCCTGCCCGCGCCAGCGGTTGATGTTGGAGGCCACCGAGCCGCCGGCCCGGTTGACCGCCACGGTGATTTCCGGGGCCGAACTGCGGAAGGTGGCCAAGCGGCCGAATTTCGCCGCTTGGGCGGAAACTTCCTCCTGTGTCCACCCCACCGGCAGGGTGCCGTCGTTGGCGTTGAGGATGCTCTCCAAATCCGCCGCATGCTTGGCGATGGCGGCGGAAGGCGCAATGGTCTTGAAAGTCACCCACTGGTCGTCGCCCGCCGGCATCGCGCCAACCCACAGGGTTTCGTTGGCGCCCACCGTTGTCTGGGGCATCACCGGCCCGGTTTGGGGCGGGGTCGGTGGGGTCGCTTGGACTGGCAAGGGCATGGCCACCTGATCCAGCGGCTCCTGGCGCACGGTGATGCCTTCGCGCTTGTCGCAAGCGGCAAGGCAGACGAGGGGAAGGCAGGCCAGACAGACGGCAAGGGCGGGGGGGATAGACATAAGGGGGTGATTA
>CAZVNU010000009.1:0-17368 GCA_964628335.1 uncultured Phycisphaeraceae bacterium | reverse complement strand
CCGGGCGGCATTTGCGGGTGGGGACACCCGCGCTCCATCACCCGCCAGCCCTGGTTCAACCCGCTTTCACATTCCCTGCATTCGCCACTGTCCGATAGCCGATACTCTTTCATCTCCCAAGGACGGGGGTTTTTCCCATTTTCACCGCGCGGCCACCCGCTGCGACAACTTTCAAGGCAACGCATGGACGCATTCCGCATCATCGGGGGCCGCCCGCTCAAAGGCACGGTCCGTATCAACAGCGCCAAAAACGCCGCCCTGCCCCTGATGGCCGCCACCCTCATGGCGCCCGAATCCACCCTGCTTGGCGTGCCCGACCTTTCCGACACCCGCAGCATGGTCAAGCTGATGGTTTCGCTGGGCGTCGAGGCGCAAATCGCGCCCTCGGCGGTCAAGGGCGCGCCGGGCATGGACCTCTCCTGCAAGGTGGTCAGCACCGAGCAGAGCTCGGCCAGTTACGACATCATGAAAACCATGCGTGCCGGCATCTGCGTGCTCGGGCCGATGGTGGCCGCCCGCGGCGAGGCCCGCGTGTCGATGCCCGGCGGCTGCGCCATCGGCGACCGCCCGATCGACCTGCACCTGCGCGGGCTCAAGGCCCTTGGCGCCAAGATCGAACTCGACGGCGGCTACATCGTGGTCAAAGCCCCGGGCAAAGACCACCGCCTGATCGGCGCCCGCGTATTTTTGGGCGGCCCCAACGGCTCGACCGTCACCGGCACCGCCAATGTGATGTCCGCCGCCGTCCTGGCCAAGGGCACCACCGTCATCGAATGCGCCGCCTGCGAGCCGGAGGTGGTGGACTTGGCCGACTTCCTCAACAAGATGGGCGCGCAGATTTCCGGCGCCGGCACCCCGCGCATGACCATCCATGGCGTGGACAGCCTCAAGCCCGCCACCCACCAAGTGATGGCCGACCGCATCGAGGCCGGCACCTATGTGTGCGCCGCCGCCATCACCGGCGGCGATGTGGTGATCGACAATTTCCCCACCGACGCCCTGTCGGCGGCCATCGACCGCTGGCATGAAATGGGCATCACCCTGGAACCGGCGAACTTGAAGCGCGGCCAGGCATTCGAGCCCGGCCTGTCCGACTCGGTGCGGGTGGTCTGCGACCGTGTGATCCGCGCCACCGAAATCGTCACCCAGCCGCACCCCGGCTTCCCCACCGATTTGCAGGCGCAATTCATGGCCCTGATGACCCTGGCCGACGGCAATTCCATCGTCACCGAAAAAATCTACCCCGACCGCTTCATGCACGCCCCGGAATTGAGCCGCATGGGCGCCAAGATCACCCGCGTCAACCATGTGGCGGTGGTCAGCGGCATGCGCGCCCTGACCGGCGCCCCGGTGATGGCCTCGGACCTGCGCGCCTCGGCCAGTTTGGTGATCGCCGGCCTGGCCGCCCGCGGCGAAACCACCATCAACCGCGTCTACCACCTGGACCGCGGCTACCAGCAGATGGAAGTGACGCTGCGCGCGCTGGGCGCGGACATCGAGCGGATCAATGTGAAGGAAAGCTGAAAAACCAAGACCGGCGCTTACCCCTACAATCTCCGCCCCTCCCCATGAATCCGGGGCGTAGCTCAGCTTGGTAGAGCGTCGTCTTTGGGTGGCGAAAGTCGTCGGTTCGAATCCGGCCGCCCCGATGAAAACAACCACCGCAAGGTGGTTTTTTTATCGACTGGCGGCATAGCCGACAGGGGGACGCGCAGCGGCCCCGGGCGCCGGATCCCGCGAAGCGGAATCCTAGGCCGCCCCTTCCTTTTCCCGCGCAAGCGGGTTTTTAGTTGGGATGGACCGCGCAGCGGGACATGATGCGCGCAGCCGGACATGATGCGCGCAGCGCATCGCGGACTGATCCCCGCAGGGAACCCGGCCGCCCCGATGAAACAAACCGCCGCAAGGCGGTTTTTTCATCGGCGGCCGGCGCAGCCGGACGATGGCTGCAAAGCAGACATGGGCGCCGGATCCCGCGAAGCGGAATCCTAGGCCGCCCCTTTCTTCTCCCGCGCAAGCGGGTTTTTAGTTGGGATGGACCGCGCAGCGGGACAGCACGCGCGCAGTGCGCACCCCCCAAGTAGGCCACTGCCCCCAAAAACAAAACCCCCGCACGGCACGGCGCGCCATCCGGGGGTTGGTGTTTTCCGCATTATTTGCGCCTTACTTCGCCTTCTTCTTGACCGGCGCCTTCTTGCCATAGGCGCTGGCGACCTGGGATTGGGTGCCCAGGCTGTCGATGCCCAATTCAATCACATCGCCGGCCTTGAGGAAGCGCGGCGGCTTGAAGCCCAGGCCCACGCCGGCGGGGGTGCCGGTGGAGATCACATCGCCGGGCAGCAGGGTCATGAACTGCGACAGGTAGGACACGATGTGGGCGCAACTGAAGATCATGTCCGAGGTGTTGGAGTCCTGGATGCGCTCGCCGTTGAGCTCCAGCCACAGGCCGAGCTTTTGCGGATTGGGGACTTCGTCGGTGGTGGCCAGGAACGGCCCCAGCGGGGCGAAGGTATCGGCCGATTTGCCCTTGGCCCATTGGCCGCCGCGCTCGATTTGCCACTCGCGTTCCGAGTAGTCGTTGTGGGTGCAGTAGCCGGCCACATGATCCAGCGCGTCCTTCTTGCTGACATGCTGCGCCTTCTTGCCGATGACGATGGCCAACTCCACCTCCCAGTCGCTCTTCTTGGAGTTCTTGGGGATGACCACGCCGTCGAACGGCCCGGTCAGCGCGGTGGTGGCTTTGAAGAAGATGATCGGTTCCTTCGGGATCGGTGCGCCGGTTTCGACCGCGTGCTTGCGGTAGTTGAGCCCGATGCAGACGATTTTCGACGGACGGGCGATGCAGGAGCCCAAGCGCGCTTTCTCGGACACCACCGGGCAAGAAGCGGCGTTTTTCTTGAGCCAGGCAGCGAGCTTCTTGATGCCGCCGCCGGCGAAGAAGGCTTCGTCGTATTCCTTGACGAAGGCCGACACGTCAAGGCGTTTGTTTTGATGGATGACACCGGCTTTTTCTGCGCCGACTTTGCCAAAACGGATGAGTTTCATGGATTGCTGGGGTAAAAGGATGAAAGGTGAAGGGAAAAATCAGCTGAGTTTGCAGTTGACGAAGCCGCCGTCGATGTCCACGCAGGTGCCGGTGATGAAGGCGGCGTCGTCGGAAGCCAAAAACAGCGCCAATTGGGCGATTTCCACCGGCTTGCCCATGCGGCCGATCGGCTGGGTGGCGGAGAGCTTCTCGAACATCTCCTGCTCTTTGCCGGGATAGTTCTTGGCCAAAAAGCCGTCGACGAAAGGAGTGTGCACGCGGCCGGGGGCGATGGCGTTGCAGCGGATGCCCTGGCGCACATAATCGGTGGCGACGGAATAGGTCATGGTCAGCATGGCACCCTTGCTCATCGAGTAGGCCATGCGGTCGGGGATGCCAAGGCGCGAAGCGACCGACGCCAGGTTGACGATGGCCCCGCGCTTGCCCTTCATCAGCGGCACGGCCGCCTTCATGGTGTTGAACGACCCCTTGACATTGACGGCGTAAACCCGGTCCAACTCCTCGGGGGAGCAGACTTCGATGTTGCCGATGGCGGCGATGCCGGCCGAGTTGGCCAGGATGTCGAAGGAGCCGTGCTTTTTGGCGGCGGACTTGAACAGTTTTTCGACGGCGGCGAAATCGGTGATGTCGGTCTGGTGGAACTCGGCTTGGCCGCCGGCGGCCTTGATGGCTTTGACGGTGGCTTTGCCGTTGACGGCGTTGACATCCAGGATCAGCACTTTGGCGCCTTCGGCGGCGTATATCTCGGCGATGGCCCGGCCGATGCCGGAAGCGCCGCCGGTGACGGCGGCCAGCCTGCCGGCCAATTTGCCTTTGGCGGCGGATTTCTTGACGGGAGATTTGGCGGCGGATTTGGCGGGCATGAAGGTTCCTGCGAAGGGTGGGAAAGGAGGGCCGAATTGTACGACATCTAAAAAGTTTGGCCGGCGGATGCAGCCGCTGCGCGCCGTGCGGAAGCGTAGACCAAGGCCGGGCGCGTAAAATCCGCCGATGTCTTTCACGGTTGCCGCCCTGTATCAATTCACCCAGTTGGCCGACCCCGCCGCCATGCGCCAGACGCTGGCCGATGCCGGGGCTGCGCGCAACCTGATCGGCTTGCTGCTGGTCGCACCCGAAGGCATCAACGGCACCTTGGCCGGCAGCCGCGAAGACCTGGAATCCTTCCTGGCTTTTTTGCTGGCCGAAGGCCACTTTTGCGCCGATCGTTTGTCGTGGAAATATTCGCATGCGTCTGCCAAGCCCTTCCGCGATTTGCGGGTGAAGGTGAAGCCGGAGATCGTCACCCTGCGGGTGCCGGGTCTGGATCCCTCGGCCCAGGTCGGCACCTATGTGGCGCCCAAGGATTGGAATGAATTGATCAGCCAGCCCGACGTGCTGCTGGTGGACACCCGCAACGATTACGAAGTGCGCATCGGCACCTTTGAAAACGCCGTGGATCCCAAGACTGAAAACTTCAGCCAGTTTCCGCAATGGGTGGAAAAAAATCTGGATCCGCAAAAACACCCCAAGGTGGCGATGTTCTGCACCGGCGGCATCCGCTGCGAAAAGAGCACCAGCTTGCTACTCAAGCAAGGCTTCAAGGATGTGTTCCATCTGCAGGGTGGCATTTTGCAATACCTGGAAGAAGTGCCCAAGGAAGAAAGCAAATGGCAGGGCGAGTGCTTCGTGTTCGACGCCCGCGCGGCGGTCGGCCATGGCTTGGCCGAAGGCGATGCCAAGATCTGTTTCCACTGCGGCCAGCCGGTGACGCTTGAGGAACAGGCGCTGCCGGAATGGGACCGGCGGCGCAAATGCGCCAAGTGCGCCAAACGCGCGGCCGGCGACGGAACGCCATCCCCGCGCTCGATCAAGCGGGCCGTCCGGCGCCGCGCCAAGAGCGCGGAAAAACGCGCGGCCAAGCGCGAAGAGGAGGGTCGGCTTTAGCCGACCAGAAGCGCAGTCGAAAAGAAACAACCTCATGGCCTACGGAAGTCTTCCGTAGGCCATGAGGTTGTCAGGTCATTGGGCATCACGCTGGTCGGCTAAAGCCGACCCTCCTTCAAAACACCGCCTTCTGCCCCGTCAGTTTCTCACACGCTTCCTGGTACTTGGCCATGGTGCCGTCCAGCACCTCCTGCGGCAGATGCAGGCCGGGATACTGCTTGTTCCAACGGCCGGCGGCCACTTCGGCCTCCAGCCAGTCGCGCACGAACTGCTTGTCGTAGGACTCCTGGTCGCGGCCGGCGGCGTACTTGTCGGCCGGCCAGTAGCGCGAGGAATCGGGGGTGAGCACTTCATCAATCAAAGTCAGGCGTCCGCTGCCTTCGGCAATGCCGAACTCAAACTTGGTGTCGGCCAAAATGATGCCACGGGTGGCGGCATAGTCGTGGCCGAACTGGTACAGCGACAAGGTCAAGTCGCGCACCCGGGTCATCAATTCGGTGCCGACTTCTTGGCATGCGCCTTCGAATGAAATAGGCGCGTCGTGACCTTCCGCCGCCTTGGTGGTGGGCGTGAAAATCGGTGTCGGCAATTTGCCGCACTGGCGCAAACCGGCGGGCAGTTTCACGCCGCTGACTTCGCCGCTCTGCTGGTAATCCTTCCAGCCCGAGCCGGTGATGTAGCCGCGGGCGATGCACTCGATGGGCACCACCTTGGCGCGCCGCCCGATCATGATGCGGCCGCGCAAAAGGTCGCGGTCGGCCTGCGAAAGGCCGGCGACATCGTCGGGATTGGTGGAGATGAGGTGGGTGTCCACCAAACCACCGGCCTGCTGCTTGACCAGGTTGAACCAAAAAGCGGCCATCTGCGTGAGGACGATGCCCTTGCCGGCCGGCGCATTGGGCATCACCACATCAAAAGCCGACAGGCGGTCGGTGGCCACCAGCAGCACCGCCGGCTCGCCGGCGGTGGTCACGCAGTCGTACACATCGCGCACCTTGCCTTGGCGCTTGTTCGGGAGGGGGAGGTCGGTTTTAAGAAGCGGTTGCATAGGGCGGAAAGTTTAGGTGTTATCGCGTTTTTCATGATTCCGAATAAAAACCGTACACTTGCCGTGTGCACGCCGCTTTCCATGCTTTGAATGCCTCTCACTTGCGCCTGGCTTTGCCCGGCGGGGCGGTGGTGAACATCCCCTGGCAAGCGGTAAGCGAAATCCAAGCGCAAACGACGCCCGGCTTGGCGGTGGTGACGCGCGCGCGCACATGGGTACTGCAAGGGCTTGGCCCGCGCCGCACGCAAGACTTGTGGAACCGGATGCAGGCGGCGCAGAGCAGGGCGCAAGTAGGAGAAATTGCGCCTGCCGTGCCCGCGCCCCGCCACACACTGATGCTGTCGGGGCCGGGTTGCGGCAAGACCACGCGGCTGGTGGCGCACGCCGCGCAACAAATCGCAGAGGGCATGCCGAAGAGCGCCGTTTGTTTTTCGTCGCCCTGACCCGCGCCCGGCATGGCGTGTGGTTGGTGGCGGACAGGGACAAGCCTTCGCCGTTTGTGGCGGAGGTGATGGCCGGGGAAGAATGAAAGTTGCGCTTGCGGCCGGGAGGGCGGACTTCAGTCTGCCAAACGCCGGCATGGGCTCGATGTCCATGCCGGCGTATCTCCGGGCAGACCTTGGCGAATCAAGCCGAAGTCCCCCTTCCCAGTGGGGAGTCTCGGGCCTTTCAGTCACGCTGCCTTGAACACATGTTCCCGATGCCACGCCAACGCGGCCGGGTCGGGCAGGAAGCGTTCAGGCAGGCGCCTGCACGCGAGCCAGCCCTGGGCGCGCGTGGTTTGTTTTGGCGAAACCCACTTCATATATCTAGAATAATAGATTATTTAATCCCATCAAAACGCCTTGAAAAATCCCTCTTTCGCGCCTATCCACCAATTTTCCACGGAAGCCTTGGGGCCTCTTGCCGCCGCCTACAATTCCGCCCCCATGAAAAACCGCCTTTCCCCTTTCTTGCTTGCGCCTTTGGCCTTGACCCTGCTCGCCCTGGCCGGCTGCGATGCCAAGCCCGCCGGTTCTTCCACGCAAGCGCAAGTCAAGCCGGTGCGCTTGGGCTATTTCGCCAATCTCACCCACGCGCAAGCGGTGCTGGGCGTGGACAACGGCGACTTCGCCAAGGCCGTCGCCCCCGCCGCCCTCGAAACCAAGGTTTTCAACGCCGGACCCTCGCTGGTCGAGGCCCTGTTCGCCGGCGAAATCGACATCGGCTATGTCGGCCCCGGACCGGCCATCAACGCTTTCGCCAAGAGCAAGGGCAAGGGCATCCGCATCATCGCCGGCGCGGCGGCCAACGGCGTGGTCATCGTGGCCGGGCCGAATTCAGGCATCAAGACGCTGGCGGATTTGAAGGGCAAGAAGATCGCCACCCCGCAACTGGGCAACACCCAGGACATCGCCGCCAGATGGCATGTCACCCGTGTGCTGGGTGAAACCGACGCCGGCAATGTCATGCCGATTCCCAATGCCGAACAGGCGCAACTCTTGAAGAACGGGCAGGTCGCCGCCGCCTGGGCGCCGGAGCCCTGGGGTACGCGGCTGGTGAAGGAGGCGGGCGGCACCCTCATCGCCGAGGAAAAAGACCTGTGGCCCGGCGGTGATTTCAGCCTGACCGTGGTGGTAACGACGCCGGAATTCCTGGCCGCGCACCCTGACACCGTCAAGGCCTTCCTGGCCGCGCATCGCCGATTGACGGCGCAACTCGCCGCCGACCCGGCCGCCAACGCCGCCGCCGTCGCCGCCGGCATCGCCAAATTGACCGGCAAGACGATTCCCGAATCACTGGTGGCCGAAGCCCTGCCGCGCGTGAAGTTCACCGACGACCCGCTGCCTTCCACGCTGGTGGCGCAGGCCGACCACGCGGCGGCCGTCGGCGTGCTCAAGGAAAAAGCCAAACTCGACGGACTGGTGGTGGCGCCATGATTTCCTTCCTCCAGAAAATGGGGCGGAAAAACGGGGCCTCGGCCGCGTCCCTGTCCCGGGGACGGCTGGAGTTGCGCGCCGTCGCCCGCCACTATCCCGGTTCGAACAAGCCGGCGATGACCGACATCAACCTGACCGTCGAGCCCGGCGAATTCGTCGTCGTCGTCGGTCCTTCCGGCTGCGGCAAGAGCACGCTGCTGTCGCTGGTGGCCGGATTGGCCCAGCCCAGCGGCGGTGAAATCCTGCTCGACGGCAAGCCTGTCTCAAAACCCGGTCCCGACCGCGCCATGGTGTTCCAGGAGCACGGCCTGTTCCCCTGGCTCACGGTGTCCCAGAATGTGGAATTCGGCCTGAAGCAGGCCGGCGTGTCCAAGGAGGAGCGCCGCGAGGCCGCGTCGAAGGCGTTGGGCCTGGTGCATCTGGGCGAGGTCGCCGACAAGTTCATCCACCAACTTTCCGGCGGCATGCGCCAGCGCGTGTCCATCGCGCGCTGCCTGGTCATGGACCCGGCGGTGCTGCTGATGGACGAACCCTTCGCCGCCCTCGACGCGCAGAATCGCACGCTGCTGCACGAACAGATGCAGGAGTTGTATGTCGAGACGCGCAAGACCGTCCTGTTCGTCACCCACTCGGTGGGCGAGGCCGTGCGGCTGGCCGACCGCATCATCGTGATGCACGCCAATCCCGGGCGGGTGCGCAGGGACATCCGCGTGAACCTGCCGCACCCGCGCAATTTCGACACGGCGGAAGTGGCCGCCGTGATGGCGCAGGTGCGCCGCGAGATAGACGAGGAAGTCAACGCCCACCACGGGCTGCCCGCGGGCAAGGAAGGCGCAACCTATGAAATCTGATCGTGATTGGAAGCGGGCGCTTGGCGTCGCCGCCGTGTGGTTGGCCGCGTTTGCGGCATGGGAAGCGGCCTACCGCATCATCGGATGGAGGCCGTACGTGTTCCCCGCGCCCAGCCATGTGGTGGACGCGGTGTTGAACCTGGTGGGCGTGAAATCCTACTTCGGCGATGCGCTCGATGGCGTCGAGGGCCCTTGGCCCTTCCACGGCCAAGGCCTCGTGCTGGAGGGCCCCCCGTGGAAATGCCAACTGCTTACCGCCCTTGGCGTCAGCCTGGTGCGGTTGGCCATCGGGTTCGCCATCAGCATCGGCGTCGGCTTGGCCATCGGCTTGGCCATGTTCCGCTTCAAGTTCATCGACGCCCTGCTCGGCCCGTTGTTCCTGGGCCTGCAAACCCTGCCTTCGGTGTGCTGGGTTCCGCTGGCGGTGCTGGCCATCGGCATCAACGAGACCGGCATTTTGTTCGTCACCGTAATGGGCAGTTGCTTCGCCTTCGCCATCACGCTGCGCGACGGCCTGCGCACCACGCCGCCGATCTACCGCTCCGCGGGCCTGGTCTTCGGGGCCCACGGCCTGCGCTTCTACACCCAGGTCATGCTGCCCGCCGGCCTGCCGGCCCTGGCTGGCGCGCTGCGTTCGGGCTTCAGTTTCGCCTGGCGCTCGTTGATGGGCGGCGAGTTGATTTTCGTGCTCAAGCAGCACGGCGTGGGCCACTTGCTGGCCACCGGCCGCGAATACGGCGATGTGGCGCAGGTGGTCGCCTCCATGATCCTCATGGTGCTCATCGGCATGGCGGCGGACCGTCTGCTGTTCGCCCCGGTCGAGCGGCGGGTGCGGGCGCGGTTCGGGTTGGGATAAGATCCCCGGCGACCCCGCTTGCGGCTGCATGCCGTTTTCGCGGCCCCCGCCATGCCCCTCCCGAGGTTCCCCATGTCCATCACCATCCTCTCCCCCCACTCCGGCAACCAGACCAAGATCCGTGACAAGGATGTGGGCCGTGCCGTGCAGGACGCCCAAGGGCGCACCTTTTATGTGCTGCGGGATGAGAACGGGGAGTATTACGCCGCCATGACCCGGGCCGGCGGCGAAAAGGAATTGGAGCGCTACCGCCACATGGCGGCGCGGGCCGGCTTTCAAACCGAAATCAAAGCCCACGACACCCCGGTGGACGACTACCGCCGCCCCATCTCACGCAAACCCGACGGCTTTCCCTTCGGCAAACTGCTCACCTGGTTGATCGTGCTTGGCGCCCTGGCCGGCGGCGCCTGGTGGCTGGCCCGCAAGGGCCATGTGAAGATTCCCGGGGTGGCGGTGGAACAGGTCGAGGCGCGGTGAAGTGGCGCGGCCTTTTGGTTTTCACTTCACCCGCAAGGTGTTGATGCACGCTTCCAGCTTCGCCTGCAAGGCCGCCACCTGTTCCTTGCGGCCCCACATTTCCACGGTGTACACATGGTCTTCATTGACGGCGGTGGCCACGGCGTAGGCCAGCGCCTGGCCGCCCACGGCGCGCTCGGCCACCACCAAACGGGCGGCATGTTTGCCGGCGGCGACCACGTCTTTTTCCACCACCACCTGCATGCGGGCGGCTTCGGCCACGCCGCGACGCACCAAGGGGAACCAGAAATCAGACCCGGCTTGGGTCGGATTGTCGCGGCGGGTGATGCGCAAGTGCGTGCTGTTGGCATCGACTGCCTCCACCGTGTAATCCCTATCGTGGAATTTGATGAAGCCCGCCGGCAGCTCCACGCCGACTGAGAAGAAATCAAAATCAGGTTTGCGGTCCAACTGCACGGCCCGTGATTGCGACAACACCTCGGTCAGGGTCCGCACCCAGGCCACCGGGATGCCGTTGTTCAAACAGGCCAGCGCCGGATCCAATTGCAGGCGGATGTCCAAGGTGGCCATGGCGGCCTTGGTGTCGTGCTGGCGCTGCGCGCCGGTCAGTTGCGCCAACTCGCGCTGGGCCGCCTGCAATTGCAGGTTCAGCCCCGCCTGCGCCTGCCCGTCCTTGGCTTGCGCCAGCAGCGCGTTCAGGCGGGCCACCTCATTTTCCAGCGCCTTGATCCGGGCGCGCGCGGCATCGCCCGCCTCGGTCACATCTTCGGCCTGCCACGCGCCGCCCACCACCCGGCCGATGTTGGCAACCGCCTTGGCCGCCTCCTGCATGCGGTCCATCGGCACCCGCACCACCACCCGCATCGGTTCGTTTTTCTCGGCATAACCGCCCAAGGCTTCGGCGGCGGTTTCCAGTTCGGTGCGGGCGGTCTGTGCATCGGCCACTTCCAATTGCACCTGGCTGGTGCCGACCACTTGGCGGCCGGCAGCCGGGGCTTTGGCGGCGGCGACTTGCATCGGCCCATATTCGGCTGCTGGGGCATGCCGGTCGCCCATGTGCGGGGCGCTCATGCAGCCGGGGAAAGCAAGGGCGGACAACAGGATGAGGACGGAAAAACGGGTGCGGTTCATGGCGGGCCTTTCGGGATGAGGGAGTAGGTTCATCCGTGAAGGGCGCGGGGCGGGGGGAAAGTTCAATGCGGGGGAAAATATTTTTTGGCGTGCGGCATCCGCTGGGAAGGCGGACTTCAGTCTGCCAAAAGCCGCAAGGGCTCGATGCCCGCTGCGGCTTGGGGGTTTGACGCGCATCGCCAATCCTGAATCCAAATTCAAAACCGCAGCATCGAACTGCGGTTTTGAATAGCAGACTGAAGTCCACCTTCCCAGCCAACCGGCTTCCTGTATAAACCGCCCCATGCATTTCACCTCGTGCGAAGCGCTGTTGGCCGCCAACCACTGGGAACTCGGCACCATTCACCGCCGGAGTGCGGGCCGCCTGCCGCACTGGGATCTGGATGGCGCCACTTATGCCGTCACCTTCCGGTTGGCGGACAGCCTGCCCAAGGACTTGCTGGATGCTTGGGAAGCGGAACGCGCCCTGCTTGAAGCCAAGGCGCGCAACAAGGACGGCATCCTGCTGGCCTCCGAATGCGAACGGTTGGAGGCGCTGCATGGGCAACGCATCCAACATTGGCTGGACCAAGGGCACGGTGCCTGTGTGCTGCGCCAACCGGAGATCGCCGGCCTGATGCGGGACACGCTGCTGCATGCCGACGGCGACCGCCACGACCTCTTGGCTTGGTGCGTGATGCCCAACCATGTGCATGCGGTGGTCCGCCCTTTCAAAGGTGAAGCGCTCGGAAAAATCCTGCAATCCTGGAAAGGAGGCTCCGCCCGCCGGATCAATCAGGTTCTGGGACAAACAGGATCCGTGTGGATGCGCGAGTCTTTCGACCGCTTGGTGCGCAACCGTGAACATTTGAAAAACGCGGTGAGTTATGTGATGGACAATCCCAAAAGCGCCGGCCTGCCCCATTGGCGCTGGCGCGGCCTGGCCGATGGCGTGGAGCGTCTGTGGAACCGGGAAAGCGGACTTTAGGACTGGGAAGGCGGACTTTAGTCTGCCAAAGCCGCAAGGGCTCGATGCCCGCCGTGGCTTGGGGGTTTGGCATCCCATCCCATGCGGATTTCCCCTCTGCGGCGTCGAGCCGCAGAGGGGAATGGCAGACTGAAGTCCGCCTTCCCAGCCGCAATCACTTCTTCTCCCCCTTCACATCCACCATCAGCAGTGATGACACCGGGCTCACAATCTTGGCTTCGCGGGCGATCTCGTAGGCTTGCTTGGCGTGGTCGGGGCGGCCGGAGGCGCGGTCGAGGGCGAGGAGGCGGTTGATTTCGCGGGAGGCCCAAAGGGCGTGGAGAATGGGGAAGGCTTCGGGACGGGAGTCGGCGACGCCGGGAGCGGGAGCGCGGATGAAGGCGACGGGGCAACCGCGCTCTTCCTGCGGGCGCTTGTCGTTGGGAACGGGCTTGGATTCGGCGGTGAAGCGGATGCCGCTTTGCACAGCGGTAATCGCTTGCGGCGTTTCAGTCTCTTCCCAGCACCACGCTTGGTTCATTTGGGTTTCAATGTCTTCTCCCGGCCGGATTTGGCCAAGACGCAGGCGCCAGCCATCGGCATCGGCCTTCACCATGACGGCGCGGCGGCCTTCATGCACGGCGAGTGCGTACAGTTGTGCGGCTTGCACCGCATCCACGACCACGGCGCGCAACTTGCGATGGCCAATGGTGATCACCAAATCGGTGATCGGCTCGGATTCGGCAAGCCCGGGAACAAACCACTCGGCATCGCGGATGTCGGTGGCGGTGTTTTTGAATTTTTCAGTGCGCGTCATCTGTCCCAAAAAACCCAAGTCCACTTCGTCGGAATATTCCTTTGGATCATCCGGCGTGGGTGAACGAGAATGCGGCCCGGACTCATGCTCAATAATGTTCCGGGTGTTCTCCGTGATGAGCTCAATATCGGGCGACCCTACCTTGCCGTGCAGGATGATTTTCGTGAATGTAAACCTGCGCCAGTTTTCTTTGGTGAAGGCCTTGTCCGCCTTCACCAAAAAAATCACCCCTTCCGCCCCCGGATCCGCCTTCGCCTTCGCTTCGCACGCCGGTGCCGGCACATGCCCCCGCTGCGCGGGCGCGCTGCATCCGACCATCATCCCCGCCACCATCAGCGCATCAATTCGTTTCATTTTCCTTCCTCCTTCAGGGTGCAATCCGCGTTGAGTGTTTTGCCGTTGTCATCGGTGGCCACCACCAACTTGGCGCCGACCTTGGCGTTGCCTTTGACGAACAAACTGACCGTCGCCACCCGCACCGCCTGCCACGGCAGCTTGGCGGCTTTTTCCAGCGAGAAGGCCGCCAGCACCACCCGCTCGCTTTTGCCGTCCACCGCTTTGGGATCGTAGTACGGTGGGGCATCGAACACGCCGTCTCCTCCTTCCAGCGCGACCACCGTCACCGCATCAGCCGGGCCGGAGATCTCCACCTGCCAGGCGGCCAGAGGTTGGCCATGCGGATCAATCACCAGATCAAAGGCGGCGAAGCGGCCAGCCTCTGCCGGGGCTTGGGGGGCCGGCGCGGCCGACAGGCACAGCGAGGCGCACAGGACAAGAAAGAAGACGCGCCACATCAGCGGGCTCCTTTCAAACCGACGGCGACCAGGGCCAGGGCGCGCACATCGTGGGCATTGACCGCGCCGTCATGGTTGAAATCATCTTCTGCCAAAACTTTTTCGCCGTCGCGCAGGGCGCGGGCCAGGGCGAAGGCGTCGCGGATGTCGCCGGCACGGGGCCGTTGCGGGCTGTGCGGCAATGACAAGGTGACCACCAATGCCACCGAGGCGGCGGTGAGCATGGCGCCGGCGGTCCACAGCACAAAACGCATGCGGCGGCGGGCTTGCAGGTGGGCGACTTGGCGGACGGCGGCCATTTCAAGGCGGGCTTGGGCGAGTAGTCGCGCTTCAAACGCGGGGGCGTCGGTTGAGCGGGCTTGCAAGCCAGCGTTCCCAGGGTTGCCGGCATCCACGCGCTGCAAGGCTGCCACCCATGCCGGGGGCAGGGTCAGGCCATCTGCGGGTTGTTGCGTTTCTTCATTCATCGGAATCCCCCAAGTGAAGGGCGCCAAGGCGGGCAAAAGTTCAATCCTGGTCGAAATGACGGCGGCATGGCGGGTCCTCCCTCAATTTGCGGATGGCGTGGTGCAAACGGGTTTTGACGGTGCCTTCGGCCACGCCGGTGGCGGCGGATATTTCCGCCATTGACAGGCCATCCACGAAACGCAGCAGCACGGCTTCGCGCTGTTCCTCGGGCAAATTGACCAACACCGATGCCAAGTCGGCATCGCCGGCCGGGGTGGTTGCATCGGCCGGCACCAACGCCAGCGCGGCTTCGCCAGCGCCCAAGGTGCGGGCGCTCTTGCGCAAGGCGGCCTGCGCCTCGTGCTTGAGCACGGGATAGAGAAAGGTGGTGAGTTTGGCCGACAACACAAACGAAGCCAGCGCGCCTTTGCGGGCCAGGTACAAAAACGCCTCCTGCACCGCGTCATGGGCCAAGTCCTCGCCGCAAAAACGACGCGCCACCCGCCAGGCCCAGGCCCTGTGCCGGCCATACAACGCGCCGAAAGCCTGGCCGTCGGCCGGCGGGCCGGCGGCCAACTGGCGGACCAAAACATCATCGGGCAGGGTGTGAAGATCTGGCACGGCCGGTGATGGTAACGCTGAACGCCGACGGCAATTGCTTCTACCATCCCCCCATGTCCAACTTACGCGAACCCGTTTTCGGCTGGTCGTTCCCCCTGTTCACCGTCTTTGGCATCAAGGTGCGGGTGCATTGGCTGTTCATTTTGATCATGGTCATGCGGCTGTACCCTTTTGAGTCGGGCTGGTCCATCGAGGCCGGTTTTTGGGGCGTGGTGTTCGGCAGCGTGCTGCTGCATGAATTCGGCCATGCGCTGGCCTGCCGCTCGGTGGGCGGGCAGGCCGATCGCATTTTGCTCTGGCCCCTTGGCGGCTTGGCGGAATGCACGCCACCGCCCCACCCGCTGGCTTCGCTGTGGACCACCCTGTGCGGGCCGGGGGTCAATCTGGTGTTGATGGCCATTGCCGCCTGCGTGCTGGCGTGGCAGCAGATGGAAGCCCATTTGGCGATGCCGATTTCACTGGTGCCTTGGCGCATGATCCTGCCAGGAATGGTGCTTGCCTCGCCGTTGGCCGAATGGATGGTCATCGTTTACAAAATCAACTATGTGCTGTTCCTGTTCAACATGGCTTTCCCCTGCTATCCGATGGATGCCGGCCGGGTGGTGCAGGAAGTCCTGTGGCTGTTCGTCGGCTATGCCCGCAGCCTGTGGTGGGCGGCCCATATCGGGCTGGTGATGGCCGGGGCCATGCTGGCCTGCTCGTTGCTGGAAAAATTCGGCATGGGCCAAATGAGCACCTACATCGCGATTTTCTGCCTGTTTGGCGGCTGGCAGTTGCGCCAACAGGTGGCGGCCATGCGCCAGCACTACGGCTCGCTCGAGGCCGTCCCCGATCCGCAGCACCAAGCGAGAGTGGGCGGTTGGCTGGGCCGCTGGTTGGCGCAGCACGGAAACCACAACCCCGCCGCCACCGGCGGAACAACCGAAGCCGGCGGCAAGGTGCGCACCAACCCGGAAGCCATCGAACGCATTTTGTGCAAGGTGCGCGAACACGGCCTGGCCGCGCTGACACCGGAGGAATTGGCACTGCTCAGGGACGGCCAATGACCCGCTGCGTCGCCGTGTTTCCACACGCCGCGCACTGCGCCGGACATTTGGCGTACAAGGCCAAACGGCGCGGGCAGAACGATTGGGTGTGGGCATCGGCCCCGGCCTGTTTGAAAGGGGCCGACCCTTGCGGGCCTCTTTCGGGCCATGCCCCGGGACTCACTTGTCGAAGCGCTTGAGCTCGACCTTGCGGAAGTCCACCGGGTGGCTCTCGGCCTGCAGGCAGAACCAGCCCTCCGACAGCATCTTGTCGGCGCCGGCGGCCAGCAGCCGCTTGCCGTCGGCGTCGCTTGGGTCCAACTGGCAGCCTTCGTATTCCAGGACTTTTTCCAGGCCCTTGTCGCCGTCGAGGTAGCACGACACCTTGCCGTGGTCCACTTCGATCTCGGCCCTGACCCATTCGTCGCCCCGGCAGGTGCGGCTCTTGGAATTGAGCGTGTGCGGCGTGTACAGCTTGCCGCCGAACACCACGTTGGTGCCGGGCGAACACATGTTGAGCGTGGTGCGCTCGCCGGTGGCGTCGCCGCCCAGCAGCTGCACTTCGATCGAGACGGGGAACTCCTGGTCCCTGCGCATGCTTTGCGGGGCCTCCGACATCACCATCACGCCGCTGTTGCGATAGGCCCAACCCGGTCCGCCCGGCGTCTGCTTGCCCGTGAGGCGGTATTCGATGCGCAGGCGGTAATGGGCCGGCATCTTCTCGTTGTAGAACAGGTGGCCGAACATGCCGTTGAAGTTCTTGTACTGGTCGTAGCACATGCTGATGCGGCCATCCTTGACCCGCACGGTGTCGAGCGGGTTCTCCCCAAGGGCATGGCCGCGCACCTTCATGGTCCAACCGGTCAGATCCTTACCGTTGAACAGGGGCGTCCACTCCGGCTTGGCCGGCGCCGGCGCGGCGACCGGGGCCGAAGCGCCGGCGCAGGCGCCCAAAGCGAACAAACCTGCGCAGAACACGGCGGCCAAACGGGGGGAAGAGGTCATGGTGGAAAAGGTAGGGGGCGGTGGAAAGGAGGAAGGGTATGCCACGGGCGGGGATGCGGACGCTGGGGCGGGAACCCCAAGGACGTCGCCTGTTCCTTCGGCATTACCGGGTGTGCAAATCTTTGCTGCCGACGGCGCGGGGGCGGCGCGACGGTGGCGCAAAGGGACAAGCATGTTCCCGAAGATGCCCAAAATGCCGCCTGTCCCCTCTGCCTTCCCCGGCCTTTGCGGCCCCTTTCGGCCGAAAAAAGTGGTGTGGCGCAACATGGGGTGATACACTGGCTCCGCCCGGGTTTCACCCCGTTTCATTCGGCGTTTCCAGATTCAAAGGCCAAAAAAGCCCCCCATCCACCCGCACGTTTGACGCTCCCCCAAGAGACCCCCCCATGCCGCACCAAGCCAAGAACCCGTCCGGATTCACCCTCATCGAACTGCTGGTGGTGATCTCGATCATCGCGCTGC
>CAZVNU010000008.1:3829-17742 GCA_964628335.1 uncultured Phycisphaeraceae bacterium | reverse complement strand
GTGGGGACACCCGCGCTCCAACAAGCACTTGCGCTGTTGACCCGCCAGCCCTGCTTGGCTCGCTGTGCGGGAAGGCCAATACCGGGGGGAATCGGCTTGGGTTGGAGGCCCGGATGCCAAGGTTGCGGGTTACGACAGATCCACCTCATCCACCTCTTCCGCCCGTTCCATGATGAATCTGAACCGCGCCGACGGGTCCTTGCCCATCAGTTCGTTGATCACCCGGTCGCAGACGATGCCATCGTCGATTTCCACCCGCAGCATGCGGCGGGTCTTGGGATTGAGGGTGGTGTCCCACAGCACTTTGGCCATCATTTCGCCCAAGCCTTTGAAGCGGGTGATGTCGGCGGTTTTGCCCTTGTGCTGTTCCAGGATTTGCGCCTTGTCTTCCTCGTCGGCGGCCCAGAAGGTTTCCTTGCCGATGTCCACCCGGTACAGGGGCGGCATGGCGATGTACAGCCGGCCGGCCTTGATCAGTTCGGGCAAATGGCGGAAGAAGAAGGTGATCAGCAAGGTGGTGATGTGGTGGCCGTCGGAGTCGGCATCGGCCAGCAACACGATGCGCTCGTAGCGCAACTTTTCGAGCTCGAACGAGGCGCCCACGCCGCAGCCCAGGGCGGTGATCAGATCGCAGATTTCCTTGTTGTCCAGCACCTTTTTGAGGTTGCATTCCTCGGTGTTGAGCACCTTGCCGCGCAGGGGCAAAATGGCCTGGTGGGTCCGGTCGCGGCCCTGCTTGGCGCTGCCGCCGGCGGAGTCGCCTTCGACGATGAACAACTCGGTGCCGGCTTTGCCCGCATCGGTGCAGTCGGAAAGTTTGCCCGGCAAAGTGGCACGGCCGCTGGTGGCGGTTTTGCGGCTCACGGCGTCGCTGGCTTCGCGGCTGGCCTGGCGGGCGCGGGCGGCGGCGATCACGCGGGCGATGATGGCGTTGGCGCTGGTGCCGTTGGCGTTGAGCCATTGCTCGAACATCGGGCGCAGGGCGTTTTCGACGAAGGGCTGCAACTCGGGGTTGTTGAGTTTTTCCTTGGTTTGGCCTTGGAATTGCGGCTCGCGGATGAAGCAGGAGATCAGGCTGAACACGCCTTCGCGGGCGTCCTGCGGCTCGATCTTGATGCCGCGCGGGGTCAGGTTGTGGGTCTCGATGTAATTGCGCAGGGCCTTGAGCATGGCGGCGCGCATGCCGATTTCATGGGTGCCCCCGTCAGGGGTGGGGATGCCGTTGACGAAGGAGCGGGTCACCTCTTCGGTGCTTTCGGTCCAGCGGAACACGCATTCGAATTTTTCCACGCCTTCGTTTTTTTCAAACTTGGCGATGCCGTCGGTCACCGGGCGGGTGCCCTTGTCCTTGGTCAGTTTTTCCAGGAATTCGGCGATGCCGTCGGGGTGGTGGAAGTTCTCCTTGGTCTTGCCGACCAGGTCGTCGAAGGTGAGTTTGATGCCCTTGTGGATGAAGGAGGCGACCTCGATGCGGTTGCGGATGGTGGCCGGGTCGAACAGGATCTTGGGGAAGATCTGCGAGTCGGGGTGGAAGGTGACGCTGGTGCCGGTGCCGCGCACGGGGTCTTTGCTCTTGAGCAGTTTGGAGATGGGTTTGCCGCGCTCGAAATCCATGCGCCAGGCGAAATTGTCGCGCTTGACCACCACCGTGAGCTTGGTGGACAAGGCGTTGACCACGCTGGCGCCCACGCCGTGCAAACCGCCGGAGGTGGCGTAGTTCTTGCCCTCGAACTTGCCGCCGGTGTGCAGTTCGCAAAACACTTTTTCCACCGCCGGTTTGCCGTCCTTGGGGTGGCGGTCGATGGGGATGCCCCGGCCGTTGTCCTCGATGGTCACGGTGGAGCCGTCTTCATGCAGGGTGACTTTGATTTCGCTGGCGTGGCCGTTCATGGCCTCGTCGATCGAGTTGTCCAAAACTTCCCAAATCAGGTGGTGCAGGCCGGCCGGGCCGACTCCGCCGATGTACATGCCGGGGCGTTTGCGCACCGGCTCCAGGCCCTCAAGGGAGACAATGGCTGAAGCATCGTAATTGACAGGAGTTTGCGCCATGGGGTGCGTCCGTGCGGGAGAAAGGCCAGAAAAACGCCAGACAGCCTGTCTGACGGGGGGAGTGTAGCGCGCCCCCCGGCGGCGTGCGGGGGGAGGAGCCCGTGCAAGGGATGGCCATGCGCGTTGCAGACAAAAGTCCGGGTATTTTCATCGTTATCCTGTAATGCGCGCCGCCAGGTTGGCGTCCGTTGACGGCATTCCCTTCCCCCCAATTTTGGATTGACCCTTATGAAAACGACCTTGCTGCTGGCTTCTTTGTTCACCCTGTCCTTGGGCTGTTTCACCGCCTGCGCCGCCGACGGTGGCGCGCCAGCCGCCAAGGAGGCCTTGGTGGATCCGGCCGAGCCCATCCGGGTGCTGGCGTTCTCCAAGACCAACGGCTTCCGCCATGCGCCCCAGATCGTCAAATGCCATGCCATGCTGGCGGATTTCGCCAAGGCGGGCAACATCGTTGTGGACAAGAACTCCGGCGAAAACCCCGCCGCGTTCACCGAGGAGGTGCTCAAGAATGTGGATGTGGTCATCTTCCTGCACACCACCGACAATGCCAAGAAGCCGCTGCTTGACAAGGAACAGCGTGCGGCCTTTGAGGCCTTCATCAAGCGCGGCGGCGGTTGGGCCGGCGTTCATGGCGCCAGCGACGGCGGCTATGACTGGCCCTTCTTTTCCGAAATGCTCGGTGCCCACTTCAAGTGCCACCCGGCGCAGCAGGTCGCCGAATTGCAGGTGGTGGACCGCAAACATCTGTCGACCGAGCACATGGAGCCGGTCTTCAAGCATCATGAGGAGTGGTACGACTTCGATGCCAATGTGGCGCTCAAGCCGCAGTACCACCTGCTGCTGAAGGTGGATGAAAAGACCTACAAGCCGGCCCAGCCCATGGGTGAGGTGCACCCGATCGCCTGGACCCATGAATACCAGGGCGGCCGGGCCTGGTACACCGAATTGGGCCACACCGAGAAGCAGTATGGCGAGGAATGGTTCCGCAAGCACATTCTGGGCGGCATCCAGTGGGCTGCCGGCTATGACCGAAAGGCCAAGGAGCCGGCCAAGGACGCCGCCAAGTAAGCCGCCAAGTAAGCGGCCGACGGCTGCCGGACAAACGGGTGATTCTGTAATACCATGGGCGGAATGGGCATCCTTTGCTGCCCATTCTGCCTTTTGTTTATTCCATGAACCATTTACGCCGCACTTGCCCTTTGTTTGTTCTGCTTGCCCTGTTGCCTGTGCCTGCCTTGGCGGCCCCGGCCACCGATGCGCTCAAGGTGCCGACGCCGGCTGCCGAACCGCAAATCGTCGATGGCGGCAGCACCGGCAAGTTGGAACTGCGCCACTGGAGCGGCAACAAGCTGTTGCGCAATCCGGTGGCCTTGTGGGTGGATGACCAGGGCGCGGTCTACACCGCCGAAACCGAGCGGGCCGGCAACGGCCGGGCCGTGCTGGACACCCGCTTCACCGGGCATATCCCCAACAACATCCTGGCCGATGTGGGGCTGCTGTCGGTGGACGACCGCATTGCCCAGGAAAAGGAATGGGAGGAAAAGAAGCATTACCCCAAGGGCCGCTTCACCGCCACCGCCGACTGCGTGCGAAAAATCGAGGACACCGATGGCAACGGCTTTGCCGATGCCTCCAAAGTGCTGGCCAAGTTCAGCGACCACGGCGACGGCATCAACTCCGGCGTGATCGAGTTGGACGGCAGCGTGTACGCCACCTGCATCCCGCACCTGTGGAAATTGACCGAAGGCGCCGATGGCGACATCAAGCGTGAAAGCCTGTCCTATGGTTGGGGTGTGCGCCTGGCCTTCTACGGCCACGACATGCACGGCCTGGTGCAGGGGCCCGACGGCCGCCTGTACTTCTCCATCGGCGACCGCGGCTTCAATGTGAAGACCAAGGAAGGCGTGCATTACGACATGCTCGGCTGGGACAAGCCGTGGGACGCCAAGATGGATCCCAAGCATGTGCAGGGTTATTGCCGGGGCGGCGTGTTCCGCTGCTGGCCCGATGGCTCCGGCATGGAGATGGTGTTCGAGGGCTTGCGCAACCCGCAGGGTTTGGCCTTCAACGATCTGGGCCAGTTGTTCACCGGCGACAACAACTCCGACATCGGCGGGGACCCGGCGCGTTTCGACCATCTGCCCGAATACGGCGACGGCGGCTGGCGCCAGGATGTGCAGACCTTCGACAAGTTCGCGCCAAACGATGGCACGCCATATTGGCGCGCCGCATGGCTGCGGGAGAAGATGCCCTGGCCGCGCGACGGCAAGGCCGGCGCGCCGACCGACCCGCATGATCCCACCGCGCCGGCCTGGCAGATTCCGCCGATGATGAATCTTGGCAACGGTCCCTCCGGCATGACCCACATGCCCGGCACCGGCCACGGCGCGATGTTCAACGACAACCTGCTGATGGTCAATTACGGCCCGCAGTTGTTCGCGGTCAACGCCACGCCATCTGGCGCGACCTTCAAGGGCGAGGCCAAGGTGTATTTCCAAAGCGGCCGCATGACGGACATCAAGTGGGGGCCCGACGGCCAGCTGTATGTCAGCCTGTTTGGCGACACCTGGACGCCCGGCAATGGCGGCGAAGTACTGGCCCTGCGCGACCCGGCGGTGTTCGCCGATGCGACGGAAAAGGCGGCGGTGGATGAGGTTCAGAAGTTGCTCAAGGCCGGCATGCAGGAGCGCAAGTCGGAGGCGTTGCTTGCGCTCATGGGCCACCGCGACCAACGCGTGCGGCAGCGGGCGCAGAATGAATTGGCCAAGCGGGAGGGGGTGGAGCCCGAAATACTGAAATGCGCCCTGATTCCCCCGGTTGTGGCGTGGGGAGGGTCAAAAGAGGGGCTGGATGACTTGTTGCGGCGCAATACCTTGCGCCGCGTCCACGCCCTATGGACATTGTGGCAAAAGGGCTCTTACGCCAAGGCCCATGCCGCCGCCATTCCCTTTGATGCCCAATTGCTCGAACCCCTGTGTGCCGATGCCGATCCTGTCATTCGCGTCCAAGCCGCCCGCGTGTTGGGCGACTTGCGCCATCCGGCCGCCGC
The DNA here is from genome assembly GCA_964628335.1 of uncultured Phycisphaeraceae bacterium. Taxonomy (GTDB): domain Bacteria; phylum Planctomycetota; class Phycisphaerae; order Phycisphaerales; family Phycisphaeraceae; genus CANIYR01. The sequence continues at coordinate 12,644 of CAZVNU010000008.1, read as the reverse complement.
CGCGTATCTCAAGTTGCTTAAGGACGCCGATTCCCAAGCCCGTTTCTACGCCGCTTTGGCGTTGGGCCGCACCGGCGAACAATCCGCCATCGCCGCCCTTTTCGCCGTGCTCAAAGACGCCGCCGGTGCCGATCCCGTGCTGCGCCACGGCGCCACTTGGGCCTTGGCGCAACTGTGTGCCGGCACCGACGGTGCCGATTTGGTGAAAGCCGCTGCCACCGGCGGCGTGGACGAGCGCGTGGGCCTGGTGCTCGCCTTGCGCCGCTTGCGCAGCCCGCTGTTGGCCCAGTTTGTCGCCGACGAGCATCCGCAAGTCGCCGCTGAAGCCGCTCGCGCCATTTACGACATGGGGGTGGTGGCCGCCTATCCCGCGTTGGCCGATGCGCTGGGGCGCCCCCTGAAACCGAGCCAGAAAAACGAAGCCTTTTTGCGCCGCGCCATCGAAGCGGCCGCCATCCTGGGTCGGCCGCAGGATGCGCAGGCGTTGGCCGTCCTGGCGGTTGATCCAGGCATCAGCCTGCCGCACCGCAAGTTCGCCCTTGAATGCCTGTACGACTGGGACCAAGACATCGTCAGAGAGCGGGTGTGGGGCCATCTGGTCAACCGCAAAGGGCATTCGGCCGCCAGCGTGCAGCAGGTGGTGGCCCGCAAAGCCGGTGATTTTTCCAAGGCCGCCGGCCTGCAGACAGAGTTGGCTGATTGGACCCACAAAATCCTTGGTCGCCATTTGCCCAAAATGACGCCGGATGAATTGGCTGGCCAAGTGGCCGACGGCGGCCTGGACGGTGGCTACCGTCTGGCCATGCTCGAGCGTTTGGCGCGCGAAGCCGCCGGGCGGGTGCCGGCGGCGGCCAAGGTTTTCCTGGCGGCGGCACCCACCCCGGATCAGCGCATCCGCGCCCGCGAATTGTGGGCCGGCGTGGATCCGGCGGCCGGCGCCTCGCTGTGGTTCGCCGCCCTCGAAACTGGCGCTCTTGAAGAGCGCCAGGCCGCCTTGCGCGGTTTGGCCACCCTTGATCTGCCGGTGGCCCGGGAAGAAATGGCTTGGCTGTGGCACAAATTTGAAACCGGCACCTTGGAACTTGCCTTGGGCTTGGATTTGGTGGAGGCGGCGGCAGCCGGCCCCGATCCGGTGTTGGTCGCCAAAGCCAAGGCCTACACCGAGCGGGAACTGACCGCGCCGGGCATGGAGGGGTTGCCGGCTTTGCGCCCGCATGCGCTCTACCTGCATGGCGGCAATGCGGCCAAGGGGCGGCAATACTTCACCGACACGCCCGGCGGAAAAACCTGTTCCTCCTGCCACAACGCGGGGGATGCGCAAACCTGGGACAGTTTCGACCCGGCCCATGAGCCGCCGATTTACCCCAACCTTGGCGCCATCGGCAGCATCCATGCCAAAGATCCCATGTATTTGCTGCGCGCCATTCTGGACCCCAATGCCGACATCGCGCCGGGCTTTGCCAGGCCCTCGGCGATGCCGGAGAATTTCGCCCATGAATTGAACCCCGCCCAAGCCCGCGACTTGCTGGCCTTTTTGCAGTCCTGCCAAGCGGCGCCTGCCGCCGCCGAGCCGCATGTGGATGCGGCCCATGCGGACGGCCGCGAACGCAGCGCCATCACCGGGGTGTTCGCCGCCATGTTCGGCATCGTGTCGGCCTTCATGCTGCTGACCCTGGCATTGACTTTGATTACGGAGCGCAACAAGCCGAAGTTGAGTTGAAAAGTAGACGCGGCGGCCCGCCGCGTGGGATAAGACAAGTCAACAAACGACGCGCGTCGAAGTTTCGACGCGCGTCGTTTGTTTGAAGTCTGCCTTGAACGCGGCGGGCCGCCGCGTCTACTTTTCAATTCAACTTGCGCACCCGGATGTTTTTGTACCACACTTCGCCGCCGTGGTCCTGCAGGCCGAGGTTGCCGTTGGGGGCCGCGCCCTTGGCGGGGTTGCCCTTCCATTCGCTCTTGGCGTAGACCTCCTTGAATTCCGGCGAATCGAGGTCCAGCTTCACGATGCGCTTGCCGTTGAGCCAGTGCTCGATGTGGTTGCCTTGCGCGACGATGCGGGTCTTGTTCCACTCGCCGACCGGCTTGAGGGCCTTCTCTTCGTTGGCCGCGACGATGGAGTAGAAGGCGCCGGCGCGGTGGATGGCCGGGGCTTTGCCGTCCTTGAAACCGTCGTCGTCGAGGATCTGGTGCTCGAAACCGCTGGCCCACGGCATCGGCTGGTGGTCCTTGATGCGGTAGAAGACGCCGCTGTTGGCGGCTTTGCCGACCTTCCATTCCAGTTCCAGCTCGAAATCGCGGAAGGTGCCGTCGTCGCTGATGAGGTCGGCCTTGCTCCAGTTGCCGTTGCCGGCGGCGCGGTGCAAGGTGCCGTCGGCTTCGACGGTCCACACCTTGTCGAAGCCGTCGGCCTTCTTGTGGTTGTTCCAGTGCCAAGCGGCGGCGGGCAAGGGGATCCAGCCTTCGTCCTTGGCGGCGGGCTGCGCGGCGAAGGCGCAACTGGTGAGGGAGACGAACAGCAGGGCGGCAGGGAGGAGGATTTTCATGGGTGGAGGGTCGGCTTTAGCCGACCAAGAAATGAGGGAGACAGAAGAAGTGCGAACGATGCGGGATTGCCACGCGGTGTGAGGCAGTCGGACGGCGAGGGTCGGCTAAAGCCGACCCTCCACCCATCACAAAACGATGCCCGACGCGGTCCAGCCTTCGCGCCAGGCCGGCTTGACCGACTGGTTGAGGGCGGCCACTTCGGCGGAGTCGCCCTTGAACTGGCAGGCGGCGTAATCCCACTCAAACACCTTGTTCGGCCAGTGGTTCACCAGGATGCCCATTTGCGCCGCCTCGGAGTTGAGGCCGCCCAGGCCGTCGATGGGGTCGGTGGTGCGCTCACCCTTGAGGACGGCGTTGATGAAGTTGTGCCAGTGGCTGCCCATGCCAGGGTGGCGTGCCGGCAAATCCTTCATGTCGGATCCGTCGAGGTTCACCACGCGGAACTTGCCTTGGTTGGCGTGTGGGCAGCACAGCACGCCCTTTTCACCCACGAACACCGCACCCATGGCGGGGGCGTCAATGCCGGCCAACAATTCCTTGGGGATGTCGATGCCGCCGCAGTAGTAGTTGAATTCCACATCACCGGCGGTGAACTTGGTGCCGGGGAACACATAGCGGGTGTGGCTGTCGATGGCGAAGGACTCGGGCTCGGGCTTGGGGCCCAGGGCCACGACGGTCTTGGGTGCGGTCAATTCCAGCGCGCGGAAGGGCACATCGAACACATGGCAGCCCATGTCGCTCTGGGTGCCGCCGCCCAGCCCCACGCGGTTGCGCCAGTTCATGGTGTGGAATTCGTTTTCCAGCCAGGGCTGGGCCGGCGCGACGCCAAGGTAGCGGTCCCAGTCCATCCATTCGGGGGCGGCCGAGGGGGCGACCTTCGGGCGCACGCCGCCCCAGGCCTTGGCGGTGATGCGCGAGTGCACCGATTTCACCTTGCCGATGACGCCGGCCTGGATCCAGGCGACGGCGGTGCAGGGGTCGGCGTCGGCATGCTTCTGGTTGCCCATCATGGTGACGAGTTTCTTTTCCGCGGCCATCTTCGACATGGCGCGCACTTCCCAGAGGGTGTTGGCCAGCGGCTTTTGGCAGTAGAGGTGCTTGCCCAGCGACATGGCGAGCAGCGCGATGGGGCCGTGCATGTGGTCGGGGGTGGCGATGTGCACGATGTCGATCTCGCCGGCCATCTCCTTGAACAGGTTGCGGTAGTCGGCAAAGCCCTTGGCGTTGTGCTGCTTTGAGCGGGCCTCGCGGACGCGGGCGTCCACATCGCAGACGGCCGTCACCTGCACCTCGGGGTGGCCGGCCAACTGGTTGAGGTCGTAGCCGCCGATGCCGCGGCCGATGCCGATGGAGGCGAGGCGCAATTTCTTCTTGGCTGGCTGGGCCGCCGGCACCGCCAGTGCGCAAGCCGGCGGGAATCATGGCGGCGCCGGCGGCCAGCGAGGTGGTTTTCAGGAAGGAGCGGCGGGCGGGGTTGTGGAGCATGGGTGGGAAGGTTGGCTTTGGCCAATCATGAAATGGGATGTGCGATGGATGCGGGATGGCCATGCGGCGCAGTGCGGTCGGGACATGGTCGGCCAACGCCGACCCTCCTTTGTGTTTATGCCAGAACGGATTTGATCACATGCCCTTCAATCACTCCAGTGGGCTTGAGATCCACCCCCTGCATGCGCTTGTGCAAGCGGTTGGAATCCACGCCCATGGTTTGGCAAATGGTGGCGATCAAGTCGCGCGGGTGGACTTTGTCGTCGGGGTTGGCGAGGTTGAAGGCAAAGTCATCGGTGGCGCCGTGGGTGGCGCCGGCTTTGGAGCCACCGCCAGCCAGGTAGGCGGTGAAGCATTTGGCATGGTGATCGCGACCATCGCCCTGTCCGTAGGTGGTGCGGCCAAATTCGCCGCCCCAGACCACCAAGGTGTCATCGAGCAGACCGCGGCGCTTAAGGTCGGTGATCAGGGCATAGGCCGGGCGGTCGGTTTCGCCGCACAGCACATTCATGCCGCCATGCAACCCGCCGTGGAAGTCCCAGCCGCGCTGGTAAACCTGGGTGAAGCGCACGCCGCGCTCGGCCATGCGGCGGGCCATCAGGCAGTTGTAGGCGAAGGAGCCGGGAGTTTTGGCTTTGGGGCCGTAAAGATCCCAGGTGCTTTGCGGCTCGTCGGAAAAATCGGAGAGCTCCGGCACGCTCATCTGCATGTTGAAGGCCATCTCGTATTGCGCGATGCGGGCGTGGGTTTCGCTGTCGCCGAGTTGGTGGTAGGTGCGCTCATTGCTTTCGGCCACGCCGTCAATCAAAGTGCGGCGCAAATCGCGGCTCATGCCGTCGGGGTTCTTGAGGTAAAGCACCGCATCGCTGCCGGCCCGCAGCGGCACGCCGGCGTGCTCGGTGGGCAGGAAGGAGCTCGACCACAGGCGTGGCGTCACCGGCTGGCCGGATTGGCCGGGCGGCAGGTTGGAGTTGAGCACGACAAAGGAAGGCAGGTTGGCATTCAGGCTGCCAAGGCCGTACGACACCCAGGCGCCCAGCGCCGGCCGGCCGGGAATCATGTTGGCGGTGTTCATCAGCATGATGGCCGGTTCATGGTTGATGGCCTCGGAATACATCGAGTGGATGATGGCCAAATCGTCAATCACCTTGGCGGTCCACGGCAGGGCATCGCTGACGAAGCGGCCGGTGGCGCCGTATTGCTTGAAGCCGAAGGGACTGGCTTTGGTGGTGAAACGGGCTTGGCCGGCGGTCATGCCGCTGGGCTTGAAGTCGGCGCCCAGGATGGAGGCGGGGATGTCCTTGCCGTTGTATTTCGCCAGTTCCGGTTTGTAATCCAGCATGTCCATGTGCGGCGGGCCGCCGGCCATGAACAGCGAGATCACGCGCTTGGCTTTGGCCGGCGCGTGCGGCGCCCCCAGTTGGCCAAGGCCCGTGGCCGGATGGGCGCGCGCGTCCGAGCCGGAGGCGGTCGCACCGCCGTCGAGCAGGCTGGCCAGTCCCAGGCCGCCCAAAGTCGCGCCGGAGAGGCGCAGAAAGTGGCGGCGGGTGGCCAGGCGCTTCCACTCGTCCTTGAGGGCTTGCGGGAGGGGCAAATCCCAGGGGGTGGGGCCTTCGCCATGATGGTCGGAGCAGGGGTGGGGAGTGGACATGGGATTATTTGTTGAGGAATTCGTCCGAGTTGAGCAGCACGCTGGCCAAACCCATCCAGGCGGTGGCCTCGATCGGGTCGAGGTTTTCCGGGGCTTTGCTGTCGCCCTGAGCCAGCAATTTTTTGGCGTCTTCCACCGTCAATTGCGCCTTGATTTTGGCCAGGCGGGCGGTGAAGGCCGCGGATTCTTCCGCTGTGGGTGCGCGGCCCAGTGTGCGCTGGAACATGAAGCCGAGTTTGTCCGCTTCGGTGGCGCCGCCTTGTTCCAGGGCATGCTGCCCCAAGACGCGGGCGGCTTCCAGGAAGGTGACATCGTTCATCAAGGCCAAGGCCGCCAGCGGGGTGTTGGTGCGGTTGCGCCGAGAGCAGGCGGCCAGGCGGTCGGTGGCGTCGAAAATATCCAGCTCGGGGTGCACGGCGGTGCGCTTGACGAACTGGTAGACGCTGCGCCGGTAAGCCATCGGTCCGCTGTGGCGGTAATACAGATGGGTGTCCGAAGGGTAACTGTTGGCCCACACGCCGGCCGGCTGGTAGCCGAAGAAGCTGGGGCCGCCGATTTTCTCGCGGTTGAGCAGGCCGGCGGCCTGCAGGGCGGCGTCGCGCAGGGCTTCGGCATCCAGGCGGTGGCGCGGACCGCGGGCAACCAGGCGGTTGAGCGGGTCTTTTTCAGCGGCCAGCGGCTGGGTTTGGGCCGATTGGCGGTAGGCCATCGACAGCACCAATTGGCGGTACATGCGCTTGATCTTCCACGCTTGGCCGGCTTCGCCGCCTCCGTCGCGGAAATCCACCGCCAGCCAATCAAGCAATTCTGGATGGGTCGGGCGGTCGCCGACGATGCCGAAGTCTTCCGATGTCTCCACCAAGCCGGTGCCGAACAGTTCCTGCCACATGCGGTTGACGGCCACGCGGGCGGTCAGCGGGTTTTCCTTCATGGTCACCCATTGGGCCAGCCCCAGGCGGTTGGCCGGCGCGCCCTGGGGCGGGGGGGGCAGGAAGGACGGGGTGGCGGCGTACACCCGTTCGCCGCGGCTGCCGTATTCGCCGCGGGCCAGCACATGGGCGTAGGCGGGCGAGGTTTTTTCTTCGCACACCAGGGTGCCGGCGCCGGATTTTCCTTCGTAAATCTGCTGCAGGGTGGCGCTGACATGCTTGCTTTCACCCGGGTTGTTGGCGCCTTGGAAGTGGCGCACCGACACCTTGCCGGACAAGGCGTTCATGGCGCTTTGGGCCTTGGCGACAGCCTCTTTGAGCGCCTTGGCCTGGTCGCTTTGGGCGAAGAAGGCGTCGCGGGCCGCATCCCGTTCAAAGGGAGTCCAGGTCTTGAGGAATTTCGGATCGCGCTTGGCGTCCGGCGCGGCCAGGAAATCCGGCTTGGCGGCCAGGGTTTCAGCCAGCCGATCCAGGACCGGCACCTTGGCCATTTCTTCGGCGGCCAGCACGCGGTTGTACAGGCGCACATCCTGCAGGCCCACCCCGCGCAGGGGATGGGCGCCGGCATCCGGCCCGCCGCGCCGGCCCAGGTTGAAGGGGGTGGCGGAGCGCAGGCTGTCGGTCAGGGTGTTTTTTTCAACCGAGACGGCCACCGGTTTGCCGTCGATGTAGAGGCGCACGCCTTCGGCCTTGCCCGAGCCGTCGTAGGTTGCGGCGACATGCGCCCACTGGGTGCGCGCGATGCCCGGATTGGAAATGACGGCGATGGCATTGCCCTTGTGCCAGTCGCCGAACAGGTAGAGGCGGATGCGCCCGCCGGTCAGTTCGAGTTCCCAGCCGCCCTTGAGCGTGGTTCCATCAACGCGCGACACGATGCCGCCGCTTTTGGACCCTTGGCCCAGCGGCTCTTCGTTCCAGCGCACCCAGGTGGACACCGAGAAGGGTTGGTCCTTTTCAAAATCGCCGACCTCGGGCAATTGGTAGCGGGTGTTGTTGTCCAGGCGGAACGAGCCGGTGAACTGCGGGTATTCGTCCCACAGCGGCGGGGCGGCTTCAAACTTGTAGGCTTTGCCGGAGATGGCGTCGTGGATTTCGGTGCCGCTGCCTTCATCCAGTTTCAAGCGCGTGATCAGGCCGTTTTTGACCTGCGCCCCGGGGCCGTCGGCGGAGGTGAGCCAGGCGGCAATCTTGGCGTCGCAGGAAGCCATGAGTGCGGCAAGTTCGCCGGAGGCCTTGGCCTTTTGCGCCAGGGCGGCGTCGAAGGCGGCGCGGTCTTCATCCTTGGGCAGCACCTGGAAGGGCGGCCAGTTGTCGTTGTCGTTGTGGTAGGGTTTTTCGGTCAGGTTGCCGAAGTAGGCCGTGAGTGCGTAAAAATCATGGGTGGAAAGCGGATCATATTTATGGTCGTGGCAAACCGCGCAGGCGGTGGTCATGCCCATGACGGCCACGCCGAAAGCCTCGGCCCGCTCGCGTTTGACATTGCACCAGAGTTCCTGCGGCACGGTGCCACCTTCGCCGGAGGCCAGGCCGGCGCGCACAAAGCCGGTGGCCACGATGGAATCCAAGGTGGCATCGGGCAGCAGGTCGCCGGCCAATTGCTCAGTAATGAAGCGGTCAAAGGGCTTGTCGGCGTTGAGCGCGTTGATCACATAATCGCGGTACGGCCAGATGGCGCGGTAGGGGTCCACATGGATGCCGTGGGTGTCGCCGTAGCGGGCCAGATCCAGCCAGTAGTGGGCGCGGTGTTCGCCAAAGGCGGTCGAGGCCAGCAGGCGGTCCACCACTTTGGCGTAGGCGCTGTCGTTGTCGGCCGGGTCGGCGACGAAGGCCGCCACCTCTTCCGGCGTGGGCAGCAAGCCGGTCAAATCCAGCGAGACGCGGCGGATCAGGGTGGCGCGGTCGGCTTCGGCATTGGGCTTGAGCCCTTCTGCATCCAGCTTGGCCATGATGAAGCGGTCCACCGGTGTTTTGCACCAGGCTTCGTCGGAGACGGCAGGCACGGGCGCTTGCACCGGCGCTTCAAAGGCCCAATGGTCGCGGAATTCGGCGCCTTGGGCAATCCATTCGCGCAGCAACTTGATTTGCGCGGGGTTGAGCAGTTTTTCCTTGTCCTGCGGCATCATCACATCGGGGTCGTGCGATTCGATGCGGCGGACCAGTTCGCTTTCATCCGGCTTGCCGGGCACGATGGCTTTGACACCGT
>CAZVNU010000008.1:0-3819 GCA_964628335.1 uncultured Phycisphaeraceae bacterium | reverse complement strand
CCTTGATGCCCTTGTCATTGACATAGGCCAGCGCCTGGTCGCGGATGTCCAAGCGCAGCGGTTTGCTGCGGGGCTGGCGGCTGCCGGTATCCGGCCCGTGGCAGTGGTAGCAGTAATTCGACAGGATCGGTTGCACATCGCGGTTGTAGTCCAGCTTGGGGCCGGCAACGGGCGCGGGCGCCAAGCTCCCGGGCGTTGCGCTCCCGGTGGCGCTTCCGCCCGCATTGGCAGACGGCGGCGCTTTTTTGGAGCAGGCCGTCAAGGGGAGCAGCAGAAGGCACAGTGCAAGCGGTGGGCAGGTGAATCGCATATTGGAGTGGACGCTTGAAAGGGGGATGTATTACGCAGGGAGCCGCAACTTATCAAAAAAACACACGCTTGCGCGCGCGTTTTTTTGACAATGAAAAACAGGTCTTACATCTTGAATTCCCAGCCCTTGCGGTAGTCCTTGGTCAGCAGTGCGGTGGCTTCGGCGTTGTCGAACTTCATGGCTTTGGCGTCGTAGGCGATCTTGCCGCCGACCACCTGGGCGATGCTGGCCGCCAGGATGGTCTGGGTGAAGGGGCCGGCATAGGAGAAGTTGGCGCGCGGGTAGTCGTGGGCTTTTTGGCCGGTGCAGGCGAGATACCACTCCTTGTGGTGGCCTTCGGAACGCTCCAGGGTCGGGGCGGGCGACTCCACTTCGCCGGTGATTTTGTAGTCGGCGCCGTCCTTGGAGTGGGGATCCTGGCGCACCAGGGAGCCGGGCTTGGCATCGTTCATCACGATCTGGGCTTTCATGGCGTAATCGTCGTAGGTCACCAAGATGCCTTTTTCGCACAGGATCATCGCGCCGGAAGAGGCGAAGTTGCCCGGCATGTTGGCGGGCTTGGCCGGCAGCATGCCGCCTTCGTACCAGTACAAGTCGGTCTGGCCGTTGCGCTTGGTTTGCAATTCAAGTTTGACCTTGGAGCCGGCCGGCCACATGTCCTTGCCGCGCACCGCTTCGCCGCCGAGCAGTTCGGCGGTCTTGAAGGTCTCGACATCCAGCGCCCAGAACGGGCCGTCCATGGTGTGGCAGCCCATGTCGCCCAGCGCGCCGCCGCCGAAATCACGGAAGCCGCGCCAGCTTTTCTGGTGGTAGGTGCTGTGCCAGACGCCGCGGTCTTCCTGCTTGTAGGGGCGCATGGGGGCGGGGCCGATCCAAGTCTCCCAGTCGAGGTTGGCCGGGATCGGCGATTCGCCTTCGGGGCGGGGCTTGCCCTGCACCCAGTAGATGTTGGGGCGGTTGGTCCACACATGCACTTCCTTGACCTTGCCAAGGGCGCCGGACTGCACCCACTCCACCATGCGGCGGTTGCCCTCTTTGGCGTGGAATTGGTTGCCCATCTGGGTGGCGACCTTGTATTTGTCCATGGCCAGCGTCAGCTGCTGGGCCTCCCACACGGTGTGGGTCAGCGGCTTTTGGGTGTACACATGCTTGCCGCCCATCATGGCCAGAATGGTGGCCGGGTAGTGGTGGTGGTCGGGGGTGGAAACCATCACCGCGTCGATTTCCTTCATCTGCTTGTCGAACATTTTGCGGTAGTCCTGGTAGCCGGCGGCGCCGGTCCATTTTTTTGTGATGTTGCCCCATTGCTTGGTGTCCACATCGGCGAAGCAGGGGCAGTTCACATCAAAAGGCGCGATGGCATCGATGGCCTGGCCGGGCGCGATGCCGCCGGTGCCGATGAAGGCCACATTCAGGCGCGCGTTGGCGCCGTAAGCGCGGCGGGCCGAGAGGGCCGGCAGCAGCGCGGCGGCCGAGACGGCGCAGGAGGCTTTGAGGAAAGAGCGGCGGTTGAGGGTGGGGTTTTGCATGGATTTTTGCCTTGGGTAAGTCGGGGTGGAGGTTCGTTGGGTGGGGGGCAATGGTTGGAGTAAAGCAGCCATGAGGTGCCGTGGGTTGGGATGGCCCGCCCACAGTGTTTTTTGAGTCAAGGGAGAGTGCTAAGGCGGGCCATCCCAACCCACGGCACCTCCACTCGTTTTACTTGAATGAAATTGCTTTCGCTTCTTCTTCCGTCAACTGGTGCAAGCGGATGTTGCGGTACCACACCGGGGCGCCGCCGTGCTTGCCTTGCAGGCCGATGTGCCCTTTGGCGGGCAGGCCGGCCGGCGGCTTGGAGAGCCATGGCGGGGCCTTGGAGCCGTCGGGGTTGGTTTTGGCATCCTTGAAGTCGGCGAGATTGAACTGGTTGACGGTTTCGCCGTTGAGGCGCACCTGCACCTGCCGGCCGATGCAGGTGATGGTGTAACGGTTCCATTCGCCGGGTTTTTTGACGGTGAAGGCGGTCGGTTTCTGCCGGCCATAGAACGCCCCGGCGCGGGTGTCGGGCTTGGCGTTCCACTTGGGATCCAAGTCGTCGGCCACCTGCACTTCGATCGAGTTGGGCACCCAGTTGGCGGTGTCGGAGGCGAACAGGATGACGCCGCCGTTGGTGCCGGGGGCGAGCTTGAATTCCAAATCCAGGATGAAGTTCTCGTAGGCATCCTTGGTGAACAGCATGCGGTCGATGTCGCTGCGGAAGGTGCCCGGGCTTTCCAGCACCCAGGCCTTGTCCTTGTTGTTGGTGGCCAAGGTGGTGTTGGAAAGGTCGTCGGCGATGAGCGGGACCCAGCCCTTGGCGGCGGAGTCGGGGTGGCCGGCGGCCGGCAGAACCGGCGTGCTGGCGCAGGCCGGCAGGGCGAGCAGGGCAATCAGAAGCGGGGCAAACAGGCGCGGGCTTGGCATGGGGGGGCTCGAAGAAAAGGCGGAAATAAAAAGTTGAACCAAGAGGGGCGGTATCGAGGGTCGGATCGAAGGTCGGATCGCCCCAAAAATGTATTTATTGACAGGCATTGGACGGGCCGAAGGCTGATTCTATTACAGGCCAACGAATTTTTATACTCTTTTTTCATGGCAAATATGACATTTTCATGGTTCGCGCAAAATCATGTATTATTTGCGCGCGTTAGTCGTCATCCGATGGCGCTTGGAGGCCGGCCATGAATCCAATGACCCCCAATTTCATTTCCAACCTGGCCGATCTGCAAGGCCTGATGGCGTTGTTTGACACCTTGCCGGGGGTGTTTGTGTATGCCAAAGACCGGCAAAGCCGGTTCATGCTGGCCAATCAGGCCGAGCTTGGGCTGCTTGGCGTCAAAACGCTGGAAGAGGTGGTGGGCAAGCGCGACGCCGATTTTTTTGAGCCGCGCATCGCCGACACCTTTGTGGTGGAGGATCAGCGGGTGCTGGCCGGTCAGCCCAGTTTGAACCAGCGGCAGATGGTGCCCGACCAGGCCGGGCATGTGCGCTGGTATCTGTCCAACAAAATGCCCCTGCACGGCAAGCAGGGCGAGGTGGTCGGCCTGTGCGGTTTGCTGCGCGACCTGACCCACGCCGACAGCGAGGCGCAGGCTTACGGCAGCCTGGCGCCGGTGATCGAGCACATCAATGCGCACTACAAACAAGCCATCAAAACCGGGGATTTGGCCGGGTTGGTCGGCTTGTCGGTAAGCCAACTCAACCGCAAATTCAAGGCCTTCACGGGTCTTTCGCCGGTGGCCTACATCCTCAAGGTGCGGCTGGACGCGGCGCAAAGCCGGTTGCTGCACTCGGACATGAGTGTGACGGCAATCGCCGCCGATCTGGGCTTTTACGACCAGAGTTATTTCACCCGCCAATTCCAAAAGGGCGTGGGCATGTCGCCCACCGCCTTCCGCCTGCGCGGTTCGGATTGAGCGGCTGGCGGGGCCGCCTCACGGCCCAAGGCTGGCGGGTCAAGGAACCCCGACCGTCAGGGAGGGGACGCTGGCACG